>CAZCKG010000253.1:1962-3868 GCA_964498825.1 uncultured Methanosarcinales archaeon | reverse complement strand
TCAGAAATGTGTTCTTCAGAAAGATCCTCTTCAGAAAAATCTTCTTCAGAAATGTGTTCTTCAGAAAGATCCTCTTCAGAAAAATCTTCTTCAGAAATGTGTTCTTCAGAAAGATCCTCTTCAGAAAAATCTTCTTCAGAAATGTCTTCTTCAGAAATGTGTTCTTCAGAAAGATCCTCTTCAGAAAGATCCTCTTCAGAAATATTTTCTTCTATAAAATTTTCTTCTGAAATGTTTTTATCTACACCTGCATTTGCTGTCCATGCTAAAAGTGATATAATTAATAGCAGGCTAAATGGTACTAATTTTTGTCTCATGTTTTGCACCTAGATTTAGCAAATGTCCAATTTTACTCTGCTTAAAATGTTCAATATAATCTGTTTTCAATAATATTCTAAAATCAATGAGCAGGATCAGTTTCAAATTAAGTCTCAAGTTACTAAAAAACATCAAAGTTGGGCCTATTTGCTTTTCATATTTTAAATAAAATAAACGAGATTGCCAAACTCAGTTGTTAATTCATTTTTACCCCACTCCTCGTTGCACTATAAAAACCAAAATTCTTTCAGAGTTTCAATAAGAGAGCCCCCTGCCTCTTCTAAACTCATTTACGAAAGAAATATGGTAATTTTTAACTTTGGTACACTAAATAGTAACTTTCATTGATGCTTACGGCACTCAAGAAAGTTATCCCCCCATTCTTGTACCAATGCCATTAATCAGCCCAATGCATAAGGTATATACTTCTACTCAATGGTAGATTTGTCAAATCCAAAGGGTCGACTGGATATAATTTTTTAGTTAAAACACAAGTTACGTATATTTATACGTTCCTATGTGAAGATATTATAAATAAGATTGTTTGACAACTGATATAAATTTTTCTAAAACAAAAACTCTATAAATATTAATTTACAGTTGTGGAAGATACTAACTTTTCCTGAAACTCTAAATTTAATTCAAATCGGTACTCCGAATAATTTAATTCCAAAATAATAAAAGCAATTATGAAGCCCTTAATACAAAAGAGAAAATCTTTCAAAAACTTATACAGAAATTTTACAAAAATATTTAAAGTAACATTATTTGGATGTTTTGAAAGATTTTTGCAGAGGTAGGAACTCAAAAATAAGAATATAAGCAACTGTTAAAGTTGCTTAGAAAAATTATTCCACAATTTAGTGTTTCCTTCTCAATATGCAATATGCAGTTCCGATAATTCCAAATGCTGCTGCGGACTCAAATCCAGGCAAAAAGCTCGAGTCATCTTCGGGTGCTTTTTCCGAATCTGAAGCGAGGTTGGATTTTGAGTCTTCTTGAGCAGTTGGTGTAATTTCTACAGAATCGGAAGCCTTTTTATCTTTGCTCTCGACAATAACGAAGTGACCGAAACCCGAGGTTTTTGCTTCAAAGTAGATGTAAGTGTCATCTTCACTCACTTTTGAAGTTTCAAGTTTACTCCATGCCTCGTCGTAGTACCAGAGAGCGAGAGAGGATATATCGACTCCATTTTTCTCGATCCAGGATTTTTCGACCTTAAATCCGATAACTGCATTTTCGATATTGTCAGAGTTTGCTATTCCTCCTGAACCTACCCAGATATTAACATTTTTATAGACTGTGCCTTCAGGCAGGCTAGAAACAAGTTTGGACTGACCTTTTAGCATCTCGACAATTGTTGTGATTTTTCCGAGAGTTTTCTTGGCGTCAAATCCCACATATTTTATACAGGTTGCATTCTTTGGAAACTCGAATGTTACATGTGTTCCTTTAGTGACGACTGCCTGAGAAATTTCCTTAGTTTCCACATTGTTCTGAGGTTCTGGGGAACCTCCAGCTGCACCGCCACCTGAACTTCCGCCCGAACTTCCGCCTGAGTTTCCGCCCGAACTTCCGCCTGGACTTC
>CAZCKG010000253.1:0-1862 GCA_964498825.1 uncultured Methanosarcinales archaeon | reverse complement strand
GAACTTCCGCCCGAACTTCCGCCTGAGTTTCCGCCCGAACTTCCGCCTGGACTTCCACTCGAGCTGCTTGAAGTTCCCTTTACTTCAATTGAAGAAGTAGCAGGGACAATTGAAAATTCATTTTTGCTTATGTCTCTTAAAATTCCACTAAATTTATATGTCCCACCTGAAGCAGGAGCTTTAAGAGTGTAACTGAAGCTTTTTTCACTCATTAGTATGAAAGAAACCTCATTGCCGTTTACAGATGTTGCTCCTTCAGGAAGGGTTGAGCCGATAAAAGTGAAACCTTCAGGAAGCTTTTCAAGAACCTGCCCGGCAGCACCGTAATCAGCTATATTGATTGTTACTTGGAATTGTTCATTGGCGTTAACCGAAGAAGGAAGAACCCTTTCTGCACTGCCTGCAGAGGCAGGAGCTGTACATAAGGTCAGGGCCAGGAGTACCACAAAAGCAATTTTAAACTCAGGCCATTTCATATTCGATCCCACCCGTCGGCAAAGTAAATATTCAGAATCGCGTATTTCATCCCAGTAGATATGGAGGAGTTATTCACAATTTTCTTAATTTCTTCAGCAGAGAATATCTTATCAGAGCCAGCATACCTGTTTCTAAGTTCATCTGATCCTACAACAATGGCTGAAAAATCTTCTCCTTTGAAAGATAAATCAAGTTTCACAGGTATAGCTCCATATTTGTATGTCGCTGAAACAGCCTCGGACTCTACATCACCCAGCTTGAAAATTATTGTCTTTCCATTATTCTTCTCGGTACTGTTTACTGGCAGCTCATATCTCCCTACTTCTGTAATAAGGTTCCAGCCAACGAGTTCGGAACCTATATATGCCGAAATTATGGTTCCTACAGGGGCATTTGCACCATCTGCAAGTAGATTTCCTGTAAACACATTTGGAATCGAAGGGGGACTGCTGGCAGATACACCCGGAACGAATGACATACCAAGCATCAAAACAATGAGAAATGATGAAATTCTTAAATATTTTTTCTTAATAATCATCATGTCACCTTGAAATTTTCACTTTACTAATGAAAACTTTTTGAAAAAAATCACATCAGGGTTTCCTTCTCCCCTCCCTTTCGCGATTTAATCCGAAAGCGAGAAAAAGTATGCCTACAACTGCATAGACAATATGGAAACCTGAAGCACTATTTGATTTAGAAGAATCTTCGGAAGATTTCGCTGTATTTTTGTCTTCAGAATTTAATCCCATAGACTTCTGAACCGTTACATTCGGTCCAGTAACTGAACTTTCAATGACCTTGGTTTTGGAATTCTCTCCTAAAGTTCCCGATTCACCAGTTCCTTTCAAAGATTCGGAACTTGAATCTGAATCCGAACTTTCTTCAGAACTTCCGGACCCAATCGTCTTCCCCTCAGATAGCTCGAGGGAGATAACCAGCTTTCCTGATTCCCAGGGAAGATTTCCTTCTATGTCTTTTCCGTCCACCTTAAAGGTAACAGGCTTTCCCTCATCTTCAGCGGTTCCGGAAATCCAGAAACAATAGTCTCCTGAAGAAGTATCTATGAGATATTCTTTTACCTGCTCCCCATTAAGATAAGCTGCAACAACAGTTCCTTTGGGGGCCGGACTTCCATCAATAAGGGCAACTCCTTTAACTGTCATTGGGAGAGGGGGGACATCTTCTTCTGCCACGGCTGTTTGAATGACAGCCAAGAAAAGAATTAACAGTACAGCTGTTAATAACAAATCATTTTTTAATAATTTTCCCATAATGTACCTCCGTTGCTACACGAGCAATAAAAAGAAAAATAAAAGTTCAACCTTAAATGGCTGAACAGTTACTTTTTGAAATCCAATTCTTGTTCAGAACCACTTCCTTAA
>CAZCKG010000252.1:0-3869 GCA_964498825.1 uncultured Methanosarcinales archaeon | reverse complement strand
GATGAATTTGCTCTTAATCAAATTGCTCTGCCCAGTGACTATACTTAACTTTATACTATGAATTGGGAAACTCAACATAACTGGATGTATAGCAGGCGAGTGAACTGTTGTTATATCAGGCGCAAGGAGAGTTTTCCTCGAAAGTTCAAAAACAGGTTTGGAAGAGCTTCTTAAGGATGAGGAATGTATTAACCTCGCCTAAATAATACATCTAGCCAGTCAGTGGGCAGCTAGTTATTTTTTGAGCAGAGCTACACTACCTTTCTTTTTTACTCACTAGTTCTCAATCGATTTCTTCAAGTCAGAAGTGAGAATCGAACTCACATAATTCCGGGTTGCAGCCGGAAGCATAGCCACTCTGCCATTCTGACACATACGCAGTTTATACATTCGCGTAGTAGATATTTTATTTTTGCCAGAAATATATTTAGTATTTCTAATCAGTAGAAGAGTTACTTTGATTGTGATAGACAAAGTCTCGTATTAAAAAAAATCGTTGAAGATGAGTGTTTTTTAACAAAAATATTATAAAATAATGCATATAATAAACATAATTCAGGTTTATGTGAAAAGATCTGATTTCATTATATTTCATTATATAGATTCATGCTTTAAGTTATACTTTAGGAGGCCTGTAAATCAGGCAAGCTTTGTAAAAGAAGTGGCCCTGGTTACTACCTTGTTGCTAGATTTGGTAACCCTATTTGCGCCAGGATTAATGTCGGAGCCTTCACTCGACATAAATTTAGTTTCAAAGCAAGAACCAGATCCAGTTATAGTAACTGAAATATGAAGAGCTTTGAAAAAAGGCACTATTAGGGGGGGTTTAAATTAATAAAGAATTAAAACGAAGTCAACAGACATCAGATAAAAAGATATCGGATATATACACAGGTCTATTTTTGCTTTTAATTATTGGTGGTATTGCTCTGGCGTACGGAAACTGGATAGGCCATGCCCTGATAGCTATCATAAGCCTGATGCTGATAATTTATGTTCTTACTACCGGTGCCATGCTCAGAGGAAGGATAAAGAGAAGTCCAGGAAATATCTTTAAACTTCATAAAAGGAGTGGCATTTACTTTGGAGCTTTCATCCTGGGATTGTTCAGTTATGGTTTGTCGATGAGGCTACATCATGAAGAGGCAATACTATCCTCTGTTCACGGAAAACTGGGGCTGATTATCCTTCTCATTGTAATTATTCAGGTTATCCCAAGTCTGATTTTAAAAAATAGAGACAGGTATAGAGGATTACACAAAATAGCGGGATACACTCTGGCGCCAATTATATTCATTAACGCAAGTTGGGGCCTGTACAATGGTGTAATTGTCGGAACAAAGAACGTGGTTCTCTTTCATTCCATCTCTGGAGGCCTGGTTGCCCTTGTTCTTGTCTGGGTACTTCTAGAGATTCGATATCCAACAGACAGGTCACTAACCAGAGTCAGGATAGCAAGTTATCTTTCAACACTTCTGGTAGCCGCTGGGTGCTGGATAGGGGGAGGTTATAACTATTTAACGTCCTATGGTTCCGAAGTAAAACCCGTAATTCTGGCAGGTCCTTCTCCCTGGGCTCACGAGATTATAATGGAAACAAAAGAGCACATTTTTGTTTTTCTGCCTATAATTGCACTCACCCTGTCAGTTACTCTATCCATTTTCGACAGAGATTCTTTTTTGAGTGATGCTAAGCTCAGGCAAGCTCTTACAATAATTGCGTTCCTGGCACTTTTCATGGTGCTGTCTATGTTCCTGATGGGAGCAATTATTTCAAACGCTGGACAGATTGGGACGGAGGCTTGAGATGAAGAAATCAGCAACTTTCATCGCATCAGCTACAATTGCCGTATTTTTAACTGGCTGTATCATTATTGCCCATGATCGGTCAGCCGATTTTAAACAATCTCTGGTAACACTTACGGGTCATCATTGGACATCAGTAAGCTTAATAATTATAGTACTGTTTGTCTCATCTTCAGGGCTTCTGTTGGGTTCGAAGAGCGTAAGAAGAGCCCTGAGGGTGTATGATGTAAGGTTGTGGTCAACTGCTCTGATGTCAGTGACTCTACTCATGATGTTGGTAATCCTTGCTGAGTTAGTCGCTCGCTACCTATCTGATTGAGATTCATGTGCAGGACCGAATCTGACAAAAACGACTTAATGCTATGAGTTTCTCATAAGGAAAAGTTACATTCCGCATTCAGCAGCCATAATACTACTGAGAATTACGGTTTTTCTTTATTGCTTTACGTTACTCCTTAATTATTTCGTTAATTATCACTTAGTTCAGGGCACATAGGTCACAAAGAACTTGAAAAACGTTATGGGGCACTGGATGGTATTAAACTAGTGCTGCGTCAATCATCCATGATTCAACAATTCTGAATGGTTGTAATCGATTTTATGCAACATTCTACTGTTGATGCAATACTAGGAGCAACGTTCTACTGTTGACGTAACACTGGGAGAGAGATAGAGTTTTTCAGGCTTAATCAAAATATGAAACCTTAGACAAAATTACTGAACTTCTCCTTTTAACCTGATTGTGATGTTCTGGGCAAAAGATTTCAGATTTCTGCTTGCCATCAGGGAGAACAGTTATTGAAAGATTTGATAGAGGATGCCCTTTAATCTCATTTCGAGTTATTTATACCAGCCAAAAGCAGCTCTTTTTACTTTAAGGTCTAGCTCTTTTAGAGATGTGGATATGTCTCGTCGGATACTCGGACATGGTACAGGCAGATAACAGGCAGCATACCCAAAGCATGCAATGAAGAATCTTATCTCAAAGCTGGCGAGGCAGGCAATAGATATCGATAAAAAATTAAGAGTGAACCGTGAAATCAAAAACTCAACACTAACTTGCTTCAATAATGTTGATGGCTCAAATCAAGAAGAATGTCTATCGATATCAATTCCCTGCGAGATATGCAGAAGATACTGTAAATGAGGATATTTTCTACCATTTCGACATTACAACTTGCTATTTACCCCTTTCAATATTCTTCCAGCTCCACGTAATATGATTTCTTCCTTAATTATTTTGATTTTATTTCTGCGAAGTAATGCTTCAAAGTCGTATTTAATAAAATTTTTGTAGTATTCGGATTCATAGAGAGCAATAAAATGATAAATTAAAAACTTACCAATCTTGCTTTTGGGTAAATAATAATCGGCGATTATTATGGTTCCTTTTGGTTTGGTTACTCTTACCATCTCTTTCAAGACTTTTTCTCTTATACTCAAAGGCATATCATGCAAAGCAAAGGATACGCAAGAGATATCAAAACTATTATCATCAAAGAGTAGTTTTGTTGCATCAGCGACTTCAAATCTTGCATTTCTGAATTTATTTTTCCTTTTAGCCACATTGAGCATGGCTTCTGAAAGGTCAATCCCAATGACTTCATATTCTTTTTTCGCAAATGCAAAGGCCTGTTGTCCAGTTCCCGTGGCAACGTCTAATACTTTGGAACCTTTTTGACCATTTGTAAAATTAACTACTTTATCCCTGACACTGGAAAAGGGTGCAACAATAACATCATAAAAAGGAGCCAGTATAGAAAACACCTTTCTTACAAGTAAGTAATATTCCTTCTCTTCATCAGTTAAGTTTTCTTCCATAATTCTCCCTTAATAAACATAACGCTTTCATGAAAAATAGAACTAATCTCAATTGAAAACTTCAGTTTTGCTGCCCTGGATTTAATTTTAATAATTATATTTTTTATAATTATTATTACAGGGAATATATAACGTTTTGATTATACAGCAAAAAATACCTACGGACAAATTATTGATCAAATTAATAAAAAATCAAAATTTAGAATATAATTAGATATATAAGAAATAATAATGTAAAATATA
>CAZCKG010000251.1:0-3869 GCA_964498825.1 uncultured Methanosarcinales archaeon | reverse complement strand
GGAAGTTTTCCATCCCCGCAGCAAGCTAGCGGGGTATTCGACTGAAATAAAGATTATGAAGGATTGACAGAATCAAGTCAAGCATTCATTTATGCTGCGATGATACACGTAATGATCAGGAGATTAGGTCGAATAAAAAAATCAAGATAATGGTAAAAGAATATTAAGACACGCTCTAAGCATTATTAAACTCATTATCGTATGGCGATGTCTGATTACTTTTTCCTGTTACAGTGAATCTGATAATGAATTCTGTACCCATATCCCTTTTGAGTTCAAGCTTCCCATCTAATTGTTCTACAAGGGAAGTTACAAGCTGAAATCCTAGACTATCAATCTCTTCAATATTAAGATCTTCAGGGATACCTATCCCATTATCTGAAACTGTAAGAATGAAATTGTCGCTCTTGCAGCCTTCACTTTTGCTTTCGTCTCTATGGAATTTGATTTGGATTTCCCCTTTATCTCTACTTAAAAATGCATGCTTGAGCGAATTGGAAACAAGTTCATTGGTAATTATGCCTAATGGAACTGCTGTATCCATATCAAGAAAAACGTTCTCTTCCAGATCCATATCTAAGCTGATATTTATATTTCCAAGCCTGTATGTCTGGAAAAGATTTTCAGCGAGTTCCTCAATGTACGGCGAAAAGTTAAGTGTATCGGTTTCTTCGCCTTTGTATAGTTCTTCATGGATAAGAGCCATGGATTTTACTCTATTCTGGCTTTCCCTGAAAGCTTCCATGATCTCTGAATTTTTTATGAATTCTCTATTGCCGAACTTTTCCGTCTGAAGGTCAAGAAGGGAGGAAATTACCTGCAGATTATTCTTGATTCTATGGTGGATTTCCTTTTTACGAGCGGTCTCGATGTTTGCAAGAGCTTCTTCTGCCTCTTTCTTTTCGGTAATATCAAGAATAAAGGCTACTCCTTCATTGCGCGTCTGATCAAAGGCAGCTACCCCAACAATGACAGGTACACGCGAGCCGTCTTTACGGATGTACTCCTTCTCGTAGGGTGTATTCATGCCTGTAGCTTTCAGTTCCGCAGCAGCGTTCTCATCTAAGTGACGGTATTCCGGCGGAGTTGTCTTATTCAATTTAATCCTTCCAGCCTGCAAGTCCTCACGTGTGTAGCCGACTATCTCCAGTAACTTGTTGTTGGCTTCGATGATCGAGCCATCAAGGTTATAGTAAAACACGCCTATTAAATTAGATTCGTAAAAATGGCGCAGGCGTGATTCACTTTCCCGAAGTTTTTCTTCTGACTTTTTACGCTCTGTGATATCCTGAACTATTCCCTTTATTTGGACAGGGATGTTATTTTTATCAAAAATAACCTGGGACTGCATATGGACAGCGCGTTCTTCTCTATTAGCCCGAATAATTCTGTAATCAATGCTGTAGGGCTTTCCGTTCATAGCTCTGTTAGCAGTACTATTGACATAATCCCTATCTTCTGGGTGTATATAATTTAAAAACTCTTGACAAGTTGGGTATGGTTCATTAGGATCACGTCCAAAAATACGATATAGTTCATCAGACCAGTATGTTTTGTCAATTGCAATAGTCCACTCCCAGTGTCCTACATGAGCCAATTTTTGAGCTTCATCAAGACGTTTCTCACTTTCCTTCAAAGAATTATAAGATTTCTCAAGCTCTGCTGTACGTTCTTTAACTTTTTCTTCTAAATTTTGATGTGTTTTTTTAAGGGCTTCTTCAGCATGCTTGCGCTCTGTAATATCTCTGATTATCATACTCGTCTTTATACTGCCATCGGCATCTTTAAAGAGGTTGGAAGTGACATCACAAGCAAAAGTTGATCCATCCTTTCGTCTGCATATGAGTTCAGCCCTTGATCGACCAGTCAATTCCCTCTCTTCAAGCGAAGCTGCAAGTGCCTCATTTTTGATTACTAGACCCTCTCTTCCAGCCTGTATTATATCATCTTCAGTCATCCCAAATAATTTGCATGCTTGAGGGTTTGCTGAAAGAATAGTTCCATCTGGCTTAGTTAGCAAAATTCCGTCGAGGCTGTTTTCATATAAAGATCGGTATCGCTCCTCACTGTCATGCAAAGCCTTCTCTGCCTTCTCCCGTTCGTGTTCTTTTTGCTTATACTGAAGAATTTCGACGCTTAAAGCTTGATTGGATCTTTCCAACTCTGCGATCCGTTTCCGTACCTGGACCTCAAGTTCATTCTCGTTTAAACAGTTCGAAGTCACGATTCTACAGCCTCGCTTTAAAGCAGGCATTTATACTTCCATTAATATATCTTTATCTGATCCTTTGTCCAGAAAAATTGACATAAAATGATATCTAGAAAGCTCCTAAAAGTATCATAGTGTAAGTTACCTCTTTATTCACTATTGATAAAATTATCCTTTTAAATAATTTCAAAACCACCTCTCGAAGTTTATTTAATGCAAGAAATATGTATTGTCATGTATAAATAATCTAAAATTTGATCAAAGCTTGTTTATTTCAGGAAAAGAGTTTTATTTGATCAAAGGCAAGAATGCAGCGGGTATAAGAAAGAAGGAAGTAAGGAAAACAGATTTTATTATGTGAACGTCTTTACAGACGGGAACGTATAAAACAATATAATTATAATTAAAAAGATGAAATAGAACATTTACTTATTTCTAAATGACTTATTTTATTATTGCTTGTCCTACAAATCCAATCAACTTCTTAATTGACTAAATATACTGACATAAATCGCTTCCATTGCAGGGCAAACACTTGCTCCTGGATCCTTATAACAAATGGATCAAGGAGCAAACACCACCATTTATTGTTTTTAATGAGCATCAAGTGGCTATCGATCATTATTTTTTATTCCAGCAATAAGCATGTGAGTTTTTCCCTCTTTAAATTCATGTTCAGTACATACCAACCAGCTATGGCCATGCTCACAAACCATTTCCATGATGCAAACTTTCCTCCAGGTACTCGGATGATCATGGTCGGGATCAAATGAAGATTTAAATTTTACGTTATCTGTGGAACATACTGGACATAGAAAAAGAGAATAACCTTCGAAACTTACAGGTTTCAAGATATTATTGATACAAATATTCCCTTCATCTCGGATATTAGTAACCTCAAATGTCATATCACCCTTTATACATTTGACTTCTATATCCCATTGAGTATGACATCTTTTATGGCTCATAGGGATTATTAACGTAAAGTTACTTCCTTGAAAGTTATCCAGGTTATATAGAAAATCTTTAGATATGGCTTCACCGCACATCGGGCATAAACCGTTGAAACAATCTTTGCTCCTTTGATCTTCCATGTTTTTGTATGGACAGTCTGAGTTTAGAGTGCGTAAATCATTAATCTTGGAATTAGTAACACCACATATAAGCACTTCTTTATTGTTCAGTATACCCCAATTTACTTTTCCGCAATCATCACACTTTTTGATTGTAGCTATCTTCACTATATCACCTCACAAGAGGTTTTTCATCTTGAGTAAATAGAAAGCGATCTATTAATTCTTTATTAATTTGTCTCGCATCAAAACTCATATTGATATAGTTAATCACATATTTTGAACATATAATGAAAAACACGAAATCTGAAAGCATCCATTGAGAGGACATTTGAGAAATTTTTAATAACTGGCTTTACTTCTTTCATATTGCTGAAGATCAAAAGATTCTATGGCTTTTTCGCTTCACGCACTCCGATGATCTTGTATTTCTTCCTGTAAATAATGTAATTGATGATTTTATGGACACTGTTAATTTCTAAAATAATGATCGCAACTGACGGCTCGGACCGCTCAAGGCTTGCTGTTGACAAAGGGAGAGAGTTCGCTAAATTGAGTGGAGGGATGGTTTAACCTGGATATATCCC
>CAZCKG010000250.1:0-3880 GCA_964498825.1 uncultured Methanosarcinales archaeon | reverse complement strand
TAATAGATCTTATTTCAGGGACTTAATATAATCCTAATCTTCTGTTCAAGGAAAGTACAGCATGTTGGGGAGTTATTTTGCGTTTAACTGATTAAAGATCATTGGTTTTGAGTTTTAATGATCGTTATTCATTATTTTTTGTATTCATTCCAAAAAATCATTTATACGTTTCAAACCTGAATGAAACTTTTTTATACTGAAGATTTCATACCTATTTAGGGGGAAGGGAGAAATCATTTTTGAGGAGTATCCAGGACCAGCGGTTGAGCACTTTCTGTAGCTTTCATTTTTCTGTTTCCTTTTATCAGCACATTTATCTATCCAGGAAAATTTCCATACATAGAGGAACTGATAATGTTTCTAGAGTACTTCTATGCACAATAACGGCGGACAAAAACCAGGTTACGTTATTTCTCAATAGAGAAAGGGCTCAATTGAGTATATGGGGAAATCTAAGTAGTTTATCAGATTTTCAGAAAAATTCCGGATAAAATAGTTGAAGTTAGGGATTTCTGACTACTTAATGCTTCAAAAAATCACATAATTTTAAAGGGTGCTATGCATGGAGAAAGAAGATGGATTTTCTAAAGAAGAGGAGATAAATTCGAAGTACGACGTCCTGATTATAGGAGCAGGGCCTGCCGGGATGTTTGCAGCTTACGAGCTTGCAGAGGTAAAACATTTGAAAGTCCTTATTGTAGATATGGGCAGCGATATAGACAAACGCCTGTGCCCCATGAAAACCCAGACTTACTGTATGCACTGTACTCCCTGCGACATTATGTGCGGAGTAGGAGGCTGCGGAACTTACTCGGATGGGACCTTAAACCTGAGGCCTGATGTGGGAGGGGATCTGGCAGCTCTGACAGGAGATCAGACCGAAGCCTGGGAGCTTGTAGAAAGGGTGGATAAAGTTTTTCTAAAGTTTGGAGCGCCACATGAAGCTCTTTTGACAGAAGGCCCGGAGATAGAAGAGCTGAAGCGCAGAGCCGCTTCTGTAGGAGCCCGGTTTATCGAGATCAAACAGAGGCACATAGGTTCGGACAACGCTCCTGCCGTAATAGGGCGCTTTAAACAGGACCTTGTTGACAAAGGCGCGGATTTCCTGCTTGAGAGCGAGGTAGAAGACCTGCTGGTCGAGGAAGGCATCTGCAAAGGGATCGTACTTTCAGACGGGAGAATAATCCGTGCCAGCTATGTACTTCTGTCTCCTGGAAGAAGAGGATTCAACTGGGTCTCTGAGATGATTGAGAAGCACGGAATAGAAGCCAGATACGGTGGAATTGATATCGGGGTGAGAGTAGAAGTCCCTGCAATCGTTATGGATCCTGTAACAAAAATCAACCGCGACCCCAAGTTCCATATCCAGAGCCGCCGTTACGATGACTTTGTCCGGACATTCTGCACAAACATGCGTGGATTTGTCGTAAAGGAAGAATATGAAGATTTTATCGCAACTAATGGCCACTCTATGGCCAATAAAGAGTCAGAGAACACCAATTTCGCATTCCTCGTCCGAGTCGAGCTTACAGAGCCCATGGAAAACACTACAAAATACGCCCGTTCAATTGCAAAGCTGGCAACCACGATAGGGGGAGGAAAGCCTGTCCTGCAGCGCATGGGAGACCTGAGGCGCGGTCGCCGCTCCACAAAAGAACGAATTGCCAGAAATATTGTTGTAAATACGCTCAAAGACATAACTCCAGGAGATATCTCAATGGCACTCCCCCACAGGATAGTCATGGATATAATCGAAGGCCTGGAGACTCTAAATGAGATCATACCCGGCGTTACTTCAGACTCAACCCTGCTGTACGCTCCTGAAGTCAAGTTCTATGCAATGCACCTTAAAGTGAATAGAAAAATGGAAACCAGCATTAAAAATCTCTTTGCAGCTGGAGACGGGGCAGGACTTTCAAGGGACATAGTAAACGCAGCTGCAACAGGAATCATGGCAGCTGAAGGAATAATCAAGAAAGATAAGGCAAAGAGAGAGCCAGAGAAAGAATAACAAAGGAGTGAAGGAACAACAAAGTAATAAATAAGGACAACACCGGAAAAAGGGGATAAAAGAAGTAAAAAAAGGAAAAAAAGGTTAAGAAATGATAAAAAGAACAAAGAAAGGGGAAAAAGAACAAAGGGAGGAAAAGGAAGAAAATAGAACAAAGGAAGGAAAAAACAATAAAAGAAAGGCAAAGGAAGGAAAAAAACAAAGGAATGATAGATGAAGTTTAAAACAGGGTATTGTTTTTATTTAGAAGAGGATTAGCGTTCTCATCCAAAAAGCCTGGAAGTTCTAATGACATTATAGAATGCTCAGTTTCTTAGTCTGGAAAGAGGTTAGGCATCTCGGGGTTGAGAGTTCTTATTTTGATCCCTTATTGCGGTAGATCTTTTTGGAGTAGGTGTTTACTAATGGGGTGTTCAAGGGATGAGAACGCAATTCATACTATACACTCATTATATATAATATTTTTAACACATAATATTATTTCATTCATATACAGATTAACACATTATTCTAATAATTAGCTCATTGATTTAATCAGTATATTACCGATATAACCGCATTTTAAGGGCTGGATAAGCTATAAGTCCTGTATTTACAGAAGACATTTTTTATGCACAATCTTGGAAAAAGGTAAATATATATTTTTCTTTTTTGTTAAATTTTCCGATAAATAATGAACATTATTAATAGAATTTTAAGCTCAAAAATCTGGAGCATAGTGAACAAGCTGCGTTCTCAGGATGAAGATTAAACAATCAGCTTCTGGACAGAAAAAGAATCGATGCAATTATTTCAAAAACGCAAAAAATTTAATGATTAAAATAATGAAATAAACAAACAAGTTGCTTTATAATATAGAAAATCCGCCGGATGACTGCCAGATGGAAGATGTTGACAAAAAAGAATTGAGTGAACGCGATATATGTACTAAATTTATCACGCCTGCAATCAAAAAGGCCAGCTGGAAAGAGCGCCAGATAAGAGAAGAGGTGAAACTCACAAACGGCAGGATCATTGTCAAAGGCTCGACTACAAGCCGTGGGAAGCCAAAGCGAGCTGATTACATCCTTTCCTACAAGCCCAACATTCCTCTTGCGGTGGTTGAAGCCAAAAAGAATACGCATGCGGTTGGAGACGGAATGCAACAGGCTCTCCTGTATGCCGAGATGCTGGATCTTCCTTTTGCTTTTAGCTCGAATGGGGATGCTTTTTTGCTCCATGACAGGACGGGTACTCTCGGAAAAATAGAAGAGGAAATTCCACTGGACAGATTTCCTTCTCCTGAATATCTCTGGCAAAAATACTGTGAATGGAAAGGACTTGACGAGGGAAGGCAGAAAATAGTAACTCAGGACTACTTTACCGATCACCAGAAGTCACTCCGGTACTACCAGCGAATAGCAATTAACCGTACAGTAGAGGCAATTGCAAAAGGGCAGGACAGAATCCTGCTCGTTATGGCAACAGGCACAGGAAAAACGCTTACGGCTTTTCAGATCATCTGGCGCCTCTGGAAGGCAGGAGTGAAGAAAAGAATACTTTTTCTGGCAGACAGGAACATCCTCGTTGACCAGACAAAAATCAATGATTTCAAGCATTTCGGAAAAGCAATGACAAAAATAAAGAACCGGGAAGCTGAAAAATCTTATGAAATTTATCTGTCCCTCTATCAGGCGGTTTCAGGAACAGAAGAAGAGAAAAACATCTACAAGCAGTTCTCACCGGATTTTTTTGACCTCGTCATCGTTGACGAATGCCACAGGGGAAGTGCTGCTGAAGATTCTGCCTGGAGAGAAATCCTTGATTATTTCTCCTCTGCAACGCATATAGGGCTGACTGCAACGCCTAAGGAGACAAAAGACGTTTCCA
>CAZCKG010000249.1:0-3884 GCA_964498825.1 uncultured Methanosarcinales archaeon | reverse complement strand
TCTGACAGGTCGATTGTTCCATTCCAGACACAAGAAATTTACCTCCTTAAATCAAATTGTTTATCACAAAGACCCCTACTAGAAAAACTCCCATTTGTCGGCCTGTCGTATCCTCTATTTTTAGAAAAAGAAAAGGATTTATTTTTGTCTCGGACTTGTCTTATTTCGTTTTAATAGCAGCCCGAGAACGGCCATGATCACAACCACCGCAGACCAAAAAATTAGAGTGAACGGTTTTATTGTAGTTTTAAAAGGGTTTATTTTCTTCTTCATCTTCCATCTCCACAAAGTCCTTGATGATATAATCACAGGTTTTTGAGGGACAGGTCCATCCGGAGGCACATGTTGGCGCTTCCCGTTGACTTCTTCCCGTGTTTAATTCTGTTTCGTCTATTAGTTATTCAGGAGTCTTTCCTCTAAATTCGGTATAGGCTTATATTGAATTTAAGTATGTGCGAATTGTTTTTTTGCTGGATTTATTATGTCGAACCACTCAACTATATATTAGCTTTTCTGCACGTATGTTTTCATATCTTAAAACCTTCTGACATGCCTTATTATGTTATGTTATTATATTACCGTTTAGCGTAAATTAATGTGAAATATAGCTTCTTTTAACAAAGGCTGAAACCTGTTGAATATCACTGGAGAAGAGATTTTTGTGTGGGAAACAGAAGAAGGATGGGGCGCTCTGATTAGTGAAACCCTTAAAGCCAGATATTTGCAAGAAGGGGAAAAGGGTTGGGAAGATATCTGTGAAAGAGTGGCACAGGCAATTGCAATAACTGAAGAAGAATATCTGGAATTCAAGGACCTGATGGTCAGAAAAATTTTTCTTCCGAATTCGCCCACGCTAATGAACGCAGGCACAGAGAACGGGCAGCTCTCAGCCTGCTTTGTGCTTCCTGTGGAGGATAGTATAGAAGAGATTTTTGATACCCTCAAGACTGCAGCCCTGATCCAGAAAACCGGGGGTGGCACAGGTTTCAATTTTTCAAAAGTACACTCTGACATTTCTCATTCTCCGGATTCAGATGGTATTTCCAGCGGCCCTCTAGCTGTCATAAAACTTTATAATGAGGCAACTGAGGTCGTGAAGCAATTTGGAAAGCGTAGAGGTGCCAATATGGGCATCCTCGATATTTCACACAATGATATTGTTTCTTTCATCAGGGCAAAAAACGTGGAAGGAAAATTCAATAATTTTAATCTCTCGGTTATGGTTCCAGATGCCTTTATGGAACTTATGGATTTGGATCAGACCGATGAAATATGGAATAAGCAAACAGGCATGACAGTTGGTGGCATCTTTTCCGAAATTGTCGAAAGCATATGGAGAAATGGCGAACCAGGGATCCTTTTTTATGACCGTATAAACAGAGACAACTTCACACCTGCACTTGGGGATATTTCTACCACAAATCCCTGTGGAGAAGAACCGCTCCTGTCTTTTGAATCCTGCAACCTGGGCAGCATAAATCTTTCCTTTTTTGTTACAGAGGGAAAAGTAAACTGGGATTTTCTCAGGGAAGTGGCAGGAAAAGCTGTCCGATTCCTGGACAATGAGATTGATAATAACGCATTTCCGATTCCTAAAATTGAAGCATCGACAAAGAAGACCCGGAAGATAGGGCTTGGAGTAATGGGTTTTCACGATCTGCTTCTGAAGCTCAGGCTTCCCTATGATTCTCCTGAAGCTCTGGAACTCGCGGGAAAAATTATGGAGCAAATTAGCTGGGCTGCAGTCAGGGAGTCAAGAAGACTTGCGGCAGAAAAGGGATCTTTTCCGGAATCTGATGATTCTACATGGGAACTTCCAATGAGAAATGCCACGTTGACTGCAGTTGCCCCAACCGGCACAATCAGCATTCTTGCTGGCTGTTCTGCGGGGATTGAACCTGTTTTCAGCTGGGTGTACAAAAGAACGCAGGCAGTGGAAAAGGAATTTATGCTTGTCCATCCGCTTTTTGAGATACATTTCCTGCCAAAGCTTTCCGAAACAGACTATTTCTGGCTCCTCAATCATGTATATACTCACGGCACTCTGCAGAACGTTGAGAATCCGAAAATCGTAACTGAAGAAGAAAAGAAAATCTTCAAGTCTGCGCTTGATGTCGATTGGAAAGTTAGTATTGATATTCAAGCTGCATTCCAACGCCATTGCCATGCCGGAATCTCTAAAACAATCAATATGCCGGAATCTGTAAAAAAAGATGATATCAAACAGGCTTTAATTTATGCCTGGAGGCAGGAGCTTAAAGGAATCACAATCTACAGGACCGGAAGCAGGCAGTATGCAGTTCTCAACTTGAAAAAGTCTGGAAGCTGAACTTTGGGTAAAGATTAATGAAGAATCAAAAATTCATCTGTTATTTGACACTATTATTTGTGATTCATTTGTTATTTTAACGTTGTTTATCTGTTTTTTATTATTTGCTTGTGATTATTTTAATGTATGTTATTTATCTGATATTTATCTATTATTTATTATCATTTAGCTGTTATTATCTTTTGTTACCTCTCATTTATCTATTACTGATATGTTACTGATCTACTATTGATATATTGCTTGTCCATTAAATCCTCAGACTTATTGATGTCTATTGATATTGAATTTGGGATTGAATTCAGATATTTAACCTGGAATTTAAAGCTAAGATTGTTGCCTATTAATCGACTTTTTATCCAACATTATTATGTGTTATTCTACTAAAAATATATATATATACTTCACCTTCCAAATAAAATATGATTGCCACTTTTAAACATCACGTAGAGTTGTTAATCGCCTGCATAATTTATGGTAGCGTTGGAATCTTCATGGAACGGCTGGGAAACATGTCCGTAGGGTCAATTGTTTTCTATCGGGTTCTTTTTGGCCTTTTAGCCATTCTATGTTATCTTGCAATTACAGGAAACTTAAGCCAGCTTTCGCTGAAAGGAAAGAAAAATTATTTGCTTCTCCTCGGAATCCTGTATGTATCGCAAATGTTTTCCTATTATTCCGCGATTCGATATTTAGGGGCATCTTCAGCTGTCCTGCTCCTTTATACGGATCCTATTTATCTTACTATTCTCGCACCTCTCCTGCTCGGGGAAAAAAATACCAGTAAAACAATCTTTGCTCTTTTCCTTGGCCTGATGGGTGTCTTCTACGTAACAAGGCCGGAAGGAGGTTTTGAGCATCTTGATTTTGGTAGCAATTACCTTAAAGGAGTACTTTTCGGGCTTACTGGCGGCCTTTTCAGCAGTGGAGTGATTATTTCAGTTCGCTATCTCAGAAACGAATATAACGGTCTTACCCAGCTCTTCTGGCAGAGTGTAATCAGTCTGGTCTTCCTCTCACCTTTTGCGATTTCTCTTCCAGGATATGTGCTTGTTGAGAACCTTTATACTCTCATACTCTTTGGAGTTTTGATTACTGGCGTTGGAGCGGTATTTTACATAAGAGGAGTTGCAGGCGTAAATGCTATTACAGGCAGTATTCTGACTTTGCTTGAACCTGTCTCCTGTATCTTTTTTGACTATACAGTACTTGGAAACCCGATTCACGGCGGAATGCTTATTGGCTCCCTTTTCATCCTGGCTGCAGCGCTTGTGATAAGTCTGGACAATATTGCGTTCTTAAAAAGGCTTATTTTCCCAGAAAAAGCCAGCTTTAGGTACGGGTTTTTCCCTAGAAGAAAAGAATTTCTGAAAGTACAGGAGAAATAAAATCCTGTTCTTTTCTATATTTTTTTATTTACTCAACCCCATTTCATTATCAATTCAACCCCTATTTTTAAATTTATCTTATTTATTCCTCTATCCACCTCAACTTTCGATTTGATCTCTGTTTTATCCTCTATTCAACCTTTTTATTAATCTCGTAATTTACTTAGAGG
>CAZCKG010000248.1:2111-3901 GCA_964498825.1 uncultured Methanosarcinales archaeon | reverse complement strand
AAATAAATACTATTGAATAAGTAGTCTATAAACTAATGCAAAAAGATTACTTCGAAATTTCTCCACTTTTCTTCCCACTCTCAAGTCTCTCCATAACCCTAGGCCAGAGAGACAGTGAGATTATCATGGTGATTACAAAAACAAAAATTGAGCCTGCAGCTATGTCAACCTGGGTATAGGCCGCTTCATTACGGGAA
Organism: uncultured Methanosarcinales archaeon; assembly: GCA_964498825.1. Taxonomy (GTDB): domain Archaea; phylum Halobacteriota; class Methanosarcinia; order Methanosarcinales; family Methanosarcinaceae; genus Methanosarcina. Next base: position 3,704 of record CAZCKG010000248.1, on the reverse strand, counting down.
AGATTGATTAAAAGAGCCCCAAAAAGAAAAAGGCTTACAAACACAATCGACGTGGCAACGCTTGATAAAAATATCACTCTGGGTCTGTTATCTGCGGATACGAATTTTGCCATATGACTGCTCCATATTTAAACTCTAAAACTATCTGACAGGTTACTTAAGTTTACTTCTTTTCATTAGAAGGGAGTTGGTAGTTACTGAAACTGAACTTAATGCCATGAAAGCGGCAGCAAGTTCAGGTGTGATAAGGATCCTGTGGAAGAGGGGGTAAAGAATTCCAGCTGCAATAGGAATACCTATAGTATTGTACCCAAAAGCCCAGAAAAGATTTTGCTTGATTTTGCTGATGGTAAGCCGGCTCAGCTTGAGAGCAACTACAACATCTCTTGGGTCATTCTTTATAAGCACGATTTTTGCAGATTCCATTGCCACATCAGTGCCTGCTCCCATTGCAATTCCTACATCGGACTGAATTAATGCAGGAGCATCATTAATGCCGTCACCCACCATTCCGACAAGCTTGCCCTCTGCCTGCAGCTTTTTTATTTCATTTGCTTTATCCTCTGGAAGCACCTCGGAAAGTACTCTTGGGATGCCCACTTCTTTTGCTATCGCACTGGCTGTTCTGGCATTGTCTCCTGTGATCATAACAATTTCTATTCCCATTTTTTTCAGGGTCTCAACTGCTTCCCTGGAGTTGTCCTTCAGAGTATCGGCGACTGCAACAATACCTATTACTTCATTATCGAGAGCCACAAGCATTGCAGTTTTACCGTTTTCCTCAAAAGTGCGCATTTTGGGTTCTAGTTCCTCAAAGGGAATTTTATTTTCTTCCATTAGTTTGCGAGTGCCGAGCAGAATTCTTTTTCCTTCAAGATAAGCTTCTACTCCTTTCCCTGGAACGGATTGGAAGTTTTCAGCCTTTTCGAGGCTAATATTCCTTTTTTCAGCTCCTTTTACGATAGCCTCCCCAAGAGGATGTTCTGATCCTTTTTCAGCTGTCGCCGCTACATAAAGCACTTCATTTTCCTCATGGCCAGGCACTGCAAACACATCTGTAAGCTTCGGAGCGCCTTCTGTAAGGGTTCCTGTTTTGTCGAAAACTATAGTGTCAAGTTTATGTGCCATTTCAAGGGCTTCCCCACCTTTTATAAGAACTCCGTTCTCTGCGCCTCTGCCGGTACCTACCATAATGGCCGCAGGAGTAGCAAGCCCCACTGCACACGGACATGAGATTACAAGCATAGTAATGCCAATGAGTAAGGAAAAAAGGAATGGACTCATTCCTCCCATATCTACCGATACCCCAAAGCTCCAGTAACCTATGAAGAACCAGAATAGGAAGGCCAGAAGAGTTAGAATGTGCACGGCTATTATGAAGTTGCCAGCAAATACATCTGCAATTCTCTGTATAGGTGCTTTTGTGGTTTGGGCAGTCTCAACAAGCCTGACTATCTGGGCAAGAGCAGTATCAGCCCCGACTTTTGTAGCCCGAAAATTAAAAGAACCTGTTTTATTGAGCGTAGCCCCGATAACCGTACTTCCGGGACCTTTTTCTACCGGAATACTTTCGCCAGTAAGCATTGACTCGTC
>CAZCKG010000248.1:0-2011 GCA_964498825.1 uncultured Methanosarcinales archaeon | reverse complement strand
CAAAAAATTGCCTGCCAGGGAAGAGAAGCACAAGAGTAGACATTATAAAGAGCACAACAGGATCTGTAAGAAAAGCAGGTACAAAAGGAGAGAGGAAAGGAAACATCATGCTCATGTTTCCCAGGGATATTGGAATTCCGAGAACGGCAGCAATAATCACGTTATTTCTTTGCCTGCGGATTTCAGCATCTCGAAACATCTGTTCTCTGTCTTCGTATTCGACAGTCTCGGCTCTGACAGATGCTCCATATCCTATCCGCTGAACTGCAGCAATAATTTCCCTGACAGTAATGCGGGTGGAATCAAATTCCACAACTGCTTTTTCAAGCGGGAAATTTACTGAAGCTGAGATCACACCTTCTGTTTTATTAAGAACCTTCTCAATATTTGCGGCACAGGACGCACAGCTCATCCCTTCAAGATTAAGAGTTACTTTATCTTTTTCTACCTTATATCCGATGGATTCTATAGTTTCCTCGATTTCCTTTGGAGAAATGAGAGATGGATCAAAGTCAACTTTTGCCCTTCCAAGCTCCAGATTGACAGCAACCGAACCCACACCTTCTTTTTTCTTCAATACTCTCTCAATATTTGCGGTACAGGCCGAGCAGGTCATACCCGAGACTCCAAGAGTGATTTCCTTCATACCCGGTTTCTGACCTGGGATTTGGGGTTCCTCTTCTTCTGTCAGCTTGCACGTGTCATTTAGAGAACAGGTTTGAGAAGCTTCTTCCGGCGCTCCTGAAGTAATTTTAGGAGTATCTAAATTTTTGGAAGTTTTCGAAGTTTCAGGAATTTCTATTTTTAAAACCGTGCCTGCTGGCTCTGCAATGGCTGAGGGCACCTCTTGATCCTCTGCCTGAACTTCCTTTTCAATTTCAGTTGAGTACCCGGCCTTATGAATAGCTGCTTTTATATCTTCAAGGCTTATCTTTAGAGGGTCAAAACTAACAGTGGCGCGTTCGGATTCGAGGTCCACATTAGTGGATTCCACTCCTTCAAGCGAAGAAATAGCATCAGCTACTCTTTTCTGGCAGTGACCACAGGTCATGCCATACACTTCTATAGTAACTTCCATCGGATGTGCCGCCTATCCAGATTTTTCAGGACTGCCCGGCTTTCAATAATATTTTATCGGGCTCTTTTATATTTTTATACCCAGCTTTAATCAGGGTCATCCGTATGACATATGCATCAGTTATCCGACTGTCATAGGCTACATTTATTGTCCTGTCAGGAATACTTATGTTTACTCGTGATACCCCGTTGATAGAGGATACGAGCCTGGTAACCATGTCTTTGCAGTATCTGCAGACCATGTCGTCTATTATGAATGTTGTCTCCCCGATATGTTCGCCCCCACAAAAGCAGCTCTTTTTTTGAAAAGCACTTTACCCATATGATAAAATCTGTATTTTTAGTATATAATCCTTTGAAAACTATTGAAAAGAAAACAGCTGTGGATAAGATCACCTATTACAGGGGTTCATACCCGGCTTCCTTAATCGCAGCCTTTAACTTCTCAAGGTTTGCCTTCCCTTCGTCGTATTCAACAACTACCTGTTTGTTCTGAAGGTTTACCTCTGCTTTCTGTACTCCATCAACAGCTTCGACTGCTTTCTTGACCCTCATCTGGCAGTGCCCGCAGGACATGCCTTCAACTTTTATGGTTTCTTGAGTCATTTTTTGACCTCCATCTAATTTTTACTGAATGATTTACATAATAATTTTATGGAATACCGTAGGATTAAACCAATATATGTCCGGTTTGCCACAAATTCTTTGCGCAAACTCAGATTCATTAACTGATTTTATTATTACATTAGATAATGAGTAGAACAGAATAAAAATTCAGAGAGTTTTAAACCATATTGAAACATTCCAGAAGAAAGAATCCCTGGCGAAGTATCTCAGTCTCCTTTTGAGACTTTGAACTGTGATATCACCCACCACCAATTCATGGAAAGATGCACAAGCACAACCAGACTGAAACCCATTATTAGGTGCAGGT
>CAZCKG010000247.1:0-3931 GCA_964498825.1 uncultured Methanosarcinales archaeon | reverse complement strand
CCTCCGGCTTTCAGAGAACCTTCAATCATTTCCAGTAAATCCTGTTCAGAACTAACCTTAGGACCACCTGCAATAATTACAGGTACCGGACATCCGTCAACGACTTCTTTAAATGATTCTGGACTACCTGTATAATTAGTCTTGATTATATCTGCCCCAAGCTCAGCACCGATTCTGGCCGCATGCTTTACAACGTCAACATCATATTCGGAGCGAACTTTTTTTCCGCGAGGGTACATCATAGCAAGAAGAGGAATTCCCCATTCATCACACTTTCCTGCGACATAGCCAAGTCCCTGAAGCATTTCATATTCATCTTCAGCTCCAATATTGATATGAACAGATACCGCGTCAGCGCCGACCTTCATAGCTTCTTCTACGGTCGTTACAAGCACTTTGTGGTTAGGATCAACAGCAAGGGATGTTGAAGCTGAGAGGTGGATTATAAGACCTACATCGTGCCCATATCCCCTGTGTCCGTGTTTAGCAAGGCCCATATGCCCGAGAACTGCATTTGCTCCTCCCTCTGCGACCCTGTTTACAGCTTCCTGAAGGTTTTTGAGTCCAGGTATGGGACCTGCCCCAACTCCATGATCCATAGGAATAATAATAGCGTTACCAGTATTTCTATTGAAAATACGTTCCATCCTTACAGACTTACCTATATTACTCATAAGGCTGTGATATGCGGATTAGATAATATATACTTTATCTGTATTTTTTAATGACGCCGCATCTCACTATTTCTATTGCTGCATTTCAGGTTTATTTTATTTCAATTTTGGATAAATCTGCACTTAAGAACTGAAATTTACAAAACTTATATCAAAATCTTATTTTGTATTTTCGTTCTGGTATACACCTGAATATCCTTTTTCGACTTCTGCTTCCAGAGTGTAAAATAGAAGCTGCATAATTCGGGCGTCTTTCTTTAATTTGAAACCTGCAGTGTTGTAAACTACTAGCATTGACTCGCTACGTCCCCTGTAGCCTGCATCCCATACTGCAGTTTCAAGAGTGGCTCCACATCGAATAAGAGTTGACCTGGGCTTTGCAATTGCAGCCAGGTTCATGGGAATATTGACAATCTCATTAAAAAGTACCTTATAAATACCAGGAGGGAGATGGACCCACCCATCGCTCCCGAATTCAAGGTTATTTGAATCCGGAAGCATTCTTTCGGAATTATCAAAATCTACTGCTCCAGAACCTTCTATTGTTTTTATTTCTTTCAAGGTTAGTTCAAGCCCGTTAGGCTGGATCTGGGTTTCTACATCAACCGCATTTTCAATCAAAGGAGGCTTCATCTGGATAAGCTTCCTCAGTTCATTACTGGATAGGAGAGTCATCGAAGTTGTAATTAGAAAGCTTCTTTATTACCGTTTCGGGTTATCTTTTCTTTGTTCATTTTTCATTTTACAATTTTCAACTTATTTTAATCAAGGTTCTGCAGTATCATCCCAATATTTTCGATAAGTATTTATTAAAAAGATCTATTGTTTTGGGGTAATTAGTACCTGCCAAAATCTTGATATTACTTGTTTGAGTTTTATAAAGAGCTTACCAGAGGCTGTTACATATGAAAAAAAGATTTATCGTATGCGGGATCATTTCTGTTTTATTGATAGTTTCTTTCACAGGGTGTACCCTAGCTAAAAGTGATGACGAATGGGAGTATTCCCAGGATATTATCGTTACTGAGAATGCCGGTCAAAGCCTGGAAGACTATCCTGTCCTCATCAGTTTGAACCCTTCTAATTTCGATTTTTCAAAGACACAAAATGACGGTTCGGACATCCGCTTTTTTTCCGACAGTAAAAAACTAAAATACTGGATCGAGACATGGGACTCTGGAAACAAAGAAGCCCGTATATGGGTCAAGATCCCTTCCCTTCCTGCAAAAGAAACAGATGTTATTCTCATGAAGTATGGAAATCCTGAGGCTGAGGATGAAAGCAGGGGAAAGGATACGTTTGATTTTTTCGATGATTTTGAGGACAGTACTTTCAGTGGGCTTAGATGGACTACCGAGAGCACAGGTGGGGGAACGGTTGATATCGAAAATGGAAAATGCGAGATTTCAGCCCCTGAAGCTCATGTTCATGATACTTCTGTAATCTATAGTAAAAACACTTTTGACATTAACTCTATGTTTGTAGTAAAGAGAATGAAAACTACCACCGGTACAGATAGTAGGGGGCCTCTTCTGCTACAGGGTTTTACAGACCAGATAAACAGCAAAAATAATCAAATCACACATAAAACTAAACTTGCTGATGAAAGTTATGTTAGCTGGGAAGTATCCAAAAAGGAAGATTATAACTCTCCTGACCTTACTGACACCAGTATTTCTGAAGGGCAATGGTATGTTTCGGGAGTTGCCTGGTTTAAGGGAAATGAAAATCGAGAAATAGCCTGGTTTAAAAATGGTGTCCGTGACTCGAGTATGGACTATACCTCAGACGAAGCTGTCCCCAATTCCCGTATGCATATTTATCTTTACACAGAATCGGATTCCGATTCTTCGAAGAATACAGGAGATATGACAGTTGAGTATGCTTATGTAAGAAAGTTCATCGAGATGGAACCAACGGCATATATTCCAATAGGATTGGAATCAGATATTTCTAAGAAAAACATTTCAGAAAACAATTCTGAAGACAACTCAAATAATATTTCTGAAATTAACTCTAAAAAAGATTCTGAAAATATTTCTGGAAACTCGTCTCAATCCGGACCAGTTTCCGAATATGAAAATGTTCCTGAGTCAGAACCAGGTTATGAAAGCTCGGTTCAAGAAGGAGTTGCGAAGGCACAGGAAAACGGAAATAAAAAGGAAACAAATACCTCAAACACATCTTTCCCTGAATATCATGTCACTGTTTCTGGAATAAAACTTTCTTCTCCATATCAGTTTGATATTCAAACCCTTTCACAGGAACTCAATTCTTCAGGTATAAACACCATTTTCCTGAGCGTGGGAAGTGAAAATGTCTGGCAATATGAACGTTTTGTAAAGAAAGCTCATGAAAAAGGAATTGCCGTACATGCAGTGATTCTGGAGGATGCCAACTACTCGGAAGACACGGATTTGCAAAAATACCAGGAGGCTTTAAACTCGGTATTTGATTATAATAATAAGTCTCTTGCACCCTTTGACGGAATTAATATTTACGTAAAATCCTCTGTTAAAAAAGAATCTGGAAATAATGATACGGAATACAAAACGCTCTTTGAGACTGCATATGAAAAAGCCAGAGGCAATGTATCTGTTTCTGCAAGTATTCCAGCTCAGTATTCGGTAACAAAGATTGATGAAATAGCTCCGTTAGTCAATTTTTTCATTATCAGAGCTTACGATAAAGAGACTGAGAAGCTGAATTCAGAATCCAGTATAGTTGATGCCATTGCCCCTCAAATGGGGGAAATTAGAGGTATGAGTTCAAAAGGGTTAATAGAAGTATCTGTAGGAGAAGGCTTTGAGAATAAGGTATCGATACAGGAACTTATCAAAGACCTTGCAAATTATTATTCAAATGACTCTGCTTTTCTGGGGATTTCTATCTCCAATTATGAAACCTACACCGCTTTGCCCCAGGAGGCAAAACCAGAAGATAATGGGTTTCAAGTATCCGGGTTTAAATTGACTTCTGCATTTCTTGCAGGTCTTGGAATTTTTGCCCTATTAAAAGTGAAGAGAAAATAAAACAAAAATTTAAGGAGAAAAAATGAAAGTAATTCCTTCTTTATGAAGGAAGATTATTTTCTATTCTCCTTCATTTCTCCTTATATTTTCCTAATTATTCCTCTTCTTTCCTCCTTTTGTCACGTATTTACTTTTGTTTTCGTCCCTAATTTATTGTATTTTTTCACTTATTTTCTTTTATTTCTTAATTTATTTTTTCCCATTTTGTCTGCATTTTTCATCAGG
>CAZCKG010000246.1:0-3934 GCA_964498825.1 uncultured Methanosarcinales archaeon | reverse complement strand
TCATATTATCAACCCTCATTAAATATAAACTGAATATTGTCAACCTTCATTAAATCTAACCTAAATATTGTCAACCTCTATTAAATCTAACCTAAATATTCATTATACATATTTTAGAGTATGATCTTCTGAATATGCTTTTAACAACATTATTTTTTCAATTAATTAAAGTCAATTTTTTCCGTAAAATTTTCTGTTTTTTATTACTTTTTTCAATAAAAAATATTCTTTTTATATATTTCTTCCTAAATATTATTACCCATATCCTTAAAGAATACTCGGTTGCTTACTGAATCAATAACTTTTGTCTCTTGAATATATAACTAGAGTTATTATTTTTATTTGTTAACTCCTATTTTTCACTGTCGACGTTCTTTTACGGATTTACTTTTGGGCCAGGGCATGAATAATATAATCTTATATAGGGCTAGACATAAGTTCTCAAAACAGGTTTCTCCTCTTATGCTGCCCTGGCTTCAAAGGGGAACTCAACGAAATCGTTATGGAGATCTTATAGAAATGGAACCTTTTATTCTGGCATTTGGAATCAGCTGGTTCTTTATTTTTGTATATCTCTTTTTGTTGCTGGGAACACATTCAAGGCTTAACAAAAAATTAATGTAAGGATCGAATTATACGGGATTTAAATGAATAAAAAAAAGAAAATATTGCTCTCGCTTACTTTTATCGCTGGTATGTTCTTTACAGGGCTATGTGGCGTTAACTCTTCGGAAGGTTGGTTATCTTACGGCATCTAAAACTATGTCCGATCTTCAGGTCCGTCCCGGGCAAAATGTAAATGTAGTGGGAGTTGTAGAATACGAAAGTCTCGAGGTGACTCCCGATATGAAGGTTTTTGAACTAACGGACGAAAACAATGAGAATTTGAAAGTTCGTGTAGAGTATACAGGCAGCCTTCCCTCCAACCTTGCAAAAGGTAAAAAGGCGAGTATCAGCGGGAACTATGGTTTCTGGATCTACGTTTGAGGCAAATAAAATTATTACTCGATGTCCATCCAAATATACGGAGTAGTATTGATGAATATTGAAGAGTGGGAAGAGTACAGATATGTTGAATCCGGGGTGAGTTCCTTCATTGCTCAAATGAAGGACTCCGCCCTTAAAGATATGGTCAAACATGTCTGTAATACCGGAGGAAAACGAATCAGGCCGGTTATCCTCCTTCTTGCCAGTGATATCTGCTCAGGCTCGTATTCTCAGAGCCTTGGTGCAGCGCTTGCTGTTGAAATGATGCATTCGGCTTCCCTTGTCCATGACGATCTGGTGGATCAGGGGCTTCTAAGGAGAAATCTGCCTTCTGCACCTAGAAAGTTTGGTCCTTCAAGGGCGCTTCTCTGTGGCGATTACCTTATCGCAAAATCCATCGAATTCATTTCTCCCTATGGGGAGAAGGTAATTAGGGATTTTGGAATTGCCGGTATGAATTTGGCGGAAGGGGAAGTGCTTGACCTGAGATTGGATGAGGATAATTTTGAAGAAAGCAATTACTTTGATTGCATCTACAAGAAAACAGCTTCTTTGTTTGCGATCAGTGCATCTATCGGAGCTTATACCGGAGGGGCAGATGAGGAGTTAGCGGCTCGTTTCAACTTCTTTGGAACTTCTCTTGGAACTGCATATCAGATTGTTGATGACGTTCTTGAATTTCTAGATGTAGTTGAAGGGAAAGAGTCAAAGTGCATATCTGAAACTCTGCCGCACGTTTACATGAAGAACATGTCCAGAGAAGAAGCAGTACAGAGATCCATTGATGCAGTAAAATTGTATGTTAATGCCGCAAAACAAACCCTTGTGACTTTTAGAGAATGTCCTTCAAGGGATAAACTTTTCCAGATCACTGATTACATGACTGTTGATATGCTAGGAAATATCTAATTCACTCAGCTTTTACTGAATAACGAATTGGTATTTTGCTCAATTTCTTATATATTTATAATATCTCTTAGTTTTAATTCAACTTCTCAATTTATTCAACTTTTGCCACTAAATTTATCAGGTGTATTCATGCGAGTATATGATAGTTCGGTTCTTAAAGTAAATGCCAGTACAGAAAACGAAAAAATGGTGCTCGATGCCGAGGGTCCCCTTTCCCAGCTTGCAAAACCTTTCCTGAAGCGTATAAACAGTATTTTTGCGGAAGAAAAACCTATTTCAATGGATGAAGATGAGATTATTTTTTCTACATGGATCCCTCCTATTCCTGGACCTGTCTTCAGCAGGGTAATAAGTGCTGAGATCTCAGCTATCAGGAAAAAAAGAGTTCCTGATCAATTCTCAATAGGAATTACTGCCCGCTGTCCCAACCGCTGTATTCATTGTGGGGCAGCTGATATCAAGCCGGAAAAAGAACTGACTCTTGACGAAATCAGCGATGCTGTGGATCAGAGCCTGGATCTTGGAACCTATCTTGTTTCCTTTGACGGGGGGGAAACTATGCTTCGAAATGACCTTGTTGAGATGGTTGCCAGAGTGGATAAATCAAGGGCAATTGCAACCTGTTTCACTTCGGGTTTCAAGCTTTCTGAGGAGAGGGCAAAAGAGCTTAAGGCTGCAGGTCTCTATGCTGCAAGAATCAGTATTGATAGTCCTTTTGAAGCTGAACATGACCGTGTTAGGGGGCGAGACGGCGCATACAGGGATGCAGTCGCTGGAATAAGGAATGCTCGTAGCGCAGGAATCCTTACTGACATGTTTGTGGTAGTTTCTCCTCACAATATCGACAACCTTGAAGAATTCTACACTCTCGCGACTGATCTCAATATGCATGAACTTTCTATTTATGAAATCATTGCAGTTGGCCGCTGGCTTGATCATGAGGATGAAGTGATCAGCGAAAAAGACGTATCAAGGCTTGAGAAGTTCCAGAAAGCCATGAATAGTAAACCTGAAGGGCCCAGAGTTACCGCTTTCCCATACTTCATGGGACCTTCCCTTTTCGGTTGCTTTGCGGGCAGACGCTGGATGCACGTTGCTTCAGACGGGGAAGTGATGCCCTGTGCCTACACTCCATTATCCTTTGGAAATATCTGTGATGAATCTCTGGAGACTATCTGGAAGCGCATGGGTAAGCATAATGCCTTCAAAAAAGATACTCCCTATTGTATGATGCGTGACCCTGATTTCCGGAAGGAGTATATTCATACAATCCCTCAGGGCGCAAAAATTCCTTATAGGCTTAAGTAACACTTCTTATGCCTTTTTATTAATTTTATTTTTTGATTAAATCTCTTGAAAAACCCCCTATATGGATTTTTTCCTGTAAAAGCCCTTTTATCTTGTTGTAATTTGCTCTGGTTTCAGTCTGAGATATTCATACCATTGTTTGCATACGAGATCTGCAAGCTCAAGAAGAGTGAATAACATCCTATTTTAGGAATCTCCTTTTTTTAAAAGGTTATTTTCTTTTCGAAATTAGGCCTTTCCTAAAAAATTTTCTAATTGTATGGTTGAATCTACCTGGATTATGCCTTTACTATCTGAGCTTTTTAGGGCACTTTCTCTAGAAATAGGGGTTTTAAACGTCTTTTCAACAATATACTCTCTTTTAATTTTGTTAGTTAACTTTAGAATATTCTTATTTTTATACTCTGAATTTGTCGTTCAATAAATTCTGGTCATGCATTACATTTTCTTTTATATATTCCGATTATATAATTTTCTAATTCTTAATTATATTCCACTGTTTGTATTTAATTATTTTTTACTGTCTTATTTAATCTTTTGGATTTTGACCCTATATTTTGCTATTTATATTTTTTATTTTCTTAAAAAATTCTTACATCTTCAGAACATACTGATTAATCGTGATATATTCCTGTCTCTCCCTTGATAAAACCGAAGCTGTTATATAGTTCTATTACGAAGGATTTGTTAACTACCTCCATTGGAGTAGGGATTTTTAATTATTAATTTA
>CAZCKG010000245.1:0-3947 GCA_964498825.1 uncultured Methanosarcinales archaeon | reverse complement strand
CAAACAAATATTTTTGAAATGTTTTGCTATTTTTGATCTTTTGCCTTCATTAAAATAATCAACCCATTTTTCCAAATCTTCAGTTGGGTAATAACCGGAAATTTTTGAGTAATTCTCTAAAACCAATAGCGAGAAAAATATTGTTTTTTAAGAATATCTGCGAAATCAAATTATGTATAACCACACCACCCCAAACAGGCTGCCCGACATTCCAATTATAGGGGAAAAAGGTGACAATGGAGGTTGGGGTATTCGCGACCCTCTGTGCTCCGAATTAAATATTATTCCAAACCCGTCCCCTGTTAGTGAGTTGCTTTAGCAATTTCGTGCTCGTATAACTCATATTCAATTAATTTCTCCCTCTCCTTTTGCGGTGTTCGCAGGTTTGTGTTCCAAACTTATTGATACTTTAGGATTGAGCATGTTATAGAAGGACTTTGACAATTTTATGCTGTTTAAATCCACAAAATAATACATCAGATAACTGAGTGAGAAAATCAATACTGTAGAAAGTAAAAAAGTTAAAAGAAAAGCCGAAAAATACGGCATATAAGGAGCTAGTTGAATAAACTGCCAGCTTGAATAGCTTGTAATAACGAGCCAGTGTACAACATACAAACTAAAAGATAGTGAACCGACAAAGACCAGTGCACGATGAGATAGGATTTCTTGCAGGTTCTTCAGATTGAGCAATCCCAAGAGCAGGAGGGCGGCACCGATTGAACAATAGAAATTTCTATTTTCAGGCAGTATATTGAGAGTCATTATTTGATAGACCGGATTATTTGAATTTTGGATATAACTTCCCAAAAACAAGCCTGCGAGCAGGATAAATGCAGACACGTTCTTATTATTTATCCGAAACAAATCCTTTTTCTCACTATTATAAGTGTCTGCAAGGAACATACCAAAAATAAAGCACATATAATAAGTGTTTATTGTGAAAAAAAGAGCAAGAAGATACAAAAGATAACTATTTTTTACTTTGGTAATAAGTAGAGCCAGAGAGAATATCAAAAAACTCCCTATAAACTCAACGTTCATTGTCCAAAGTACAGGATTGTAAGAACTATTTCCATACACGCCAACCAGAAGTATGTCATGGAAAGCCTGCCATAATGCATTCTTTAGATTGGGATTGAAAGGATAAAAATTACTGAACCAGTCAGAACCTATGATAGATCCAGCTTGCTCATTATACATTAAACCAAAAGATAATAGTAGATATGAAGCGAGAATTGATATGAGAATTGGCCCCAGAAGCCTGAAATACCGACGAACTGCCCCGCCTACGATTATCATATCGTCCTTTTTCTGAAAATATTTATATGTTAATACATAGCCGCTGAGAACAAAAAACACATATACTGCAAAACCTCCATTATAAAAAATATTTAATGGTGTTTCTCTCAGGAGGAATTCCAGCCTGGTAAAAGAAGTATCAACATTATAAAAAGTAGGGTAAAAACTGGTTACAAAGTGGCATATTACAACAACTAAAGCTGCAATACCCCTTAAACTATCAAGATATCCGATTTTTTCTTCCATTTCCCACTTCCCCGGAAATCTTTTGTAATTTTTTAATTAATATATTTCTTTAGAATGCTTCGTTTTTATATAATTCTTTTCTTAAAAACTTGTAACTATTCAAATATAGTTAGTGGCGCTCCTTTGAGCGTCGCTAGAATACCCCCTATAACAGACAAATTGTTCTTTCTAATCGTAGAAACGAACGCTCTAATTCTGCAGAAAGTCCCCATGTGTTTTTTCTAAAAGTCCTGGAATTTTCTGCTGTAGCTTCATTATTCATATCTCTTTCTGCCTGATTATTCTCAAATGGAACCTTCAAATCTGTCAAAATCTCAGAATCTTTTCTTTGTTAGCGAAAAAGAGGGATCACAGGAGAGGTCAATACTAACTGCATCCAAGAAAAATCACCATAAAATATTTATCTAACAAGGTAATATTACAGCATAACTGACTAATCAGTCAGTAACAGAGATAACGCATGAAAGAACAGGTCAAAGACAAGAGAACAGCTATTATGGAAGCAGCCCTGAAGCTTTTCACTGAAAGAGGCTTCCACGGTACATCCACTGCCCAGATTTCAAAAGAAGCAGGTGTAGCCACAGGCACCCTTTTCAACTATTTTCCTACAAAAGAAGATCTTATCAATAATCTGTATTTTGAGGTAAAAGGAGAATTAAGCCAAGCTATGGGGAAAGATATAGAAGCTGAGGATATATTTCAGGGAAAATTAAGAAAAATATGGTCAAATTTAGTTAAATGGGGGGTAGACAATCAGGAGGAATTCCTTTTTGTCGGTCAATTCTGTTCATCCCCTTACATAACAAAATTTACGCGTGAAGAAGTAATGAAAGAATATGTTTTCCTCCATAAGCTTGTGGATGAAGGAATAGAAACGGGAGAGATCAGAGATTTTTCCGCGGAGCTGACCATTTCAATGTTTTATCAGGGTAGCAGGGCAGTAGTGAACCTTATCCTCGATTCTGACCCCTCTCAGGATGAAAACAAGATTATAGAGGACGGATTCCAGATAATATGGAGAGGTCTGGATAAAAACTAATTTTTTTTTCATTTTAATTATGATTGACTGCTCACTCATATGTGGTAATTAATGGACTAACTTGCCTCAGAATATCCGGCCAATCAGAAAATCATCCCTAAATCAAAAAATAGTTTGAAGAAACCAGGTGAATGAAAATGCTGTACAGAAAAATGCCTAAGAACGGAGACGAGATTTCTATACTTGGGTTCGGATGCATGCGCCTCCCAGTAAAAGAAGACGGTAGTATAGATGAAGAAAGAGCCACTAACCAGGTACGCTATGCAATCGACCACGGAGTAAACTATGTTGATACTGCCTGGCCCTATCACATGGGAGAAAGTGAGCCTTTCTTAGGTCGTGCCCTTGCTGATGGATACCGCGAAAAAGTGAAAATTGCAACAAAGCTTCCTTCGTGGCTTATAGAGAGCCGGGAAGATATGGATAAGTTCCTGAATGCTCAGCTGGAGAAACTCAAAACAGATCACATTGACTATTATCTCATACACGCTCTTGTTGGTGATCTGTGGGACAATATTGAAAAGCTGGGTGTGATTGATTTCCTTGACAAAGCAAAGGCTGACGGCCGAATAATTAACGCAGGTTTTTCCTTCCACGGCTCAGGAGATGAGTTCAAACGAATAGTGGATGCTTATGGCTGGGACTTTTGCCAGATCCAGTACAACTTACTGGACGAAAAGAACCAGGCAGGTACCAGGGGTATGGAATATGCAGCTTCAAAAGGCCTTGGAGTAATCATCATGGAGCCCCTCCGAGGAGGGAACCTGACAAAAACCTTGCCTCAAGCCGTGAAAGAGATCTGGGACGAAGCCCCGATAAAGAGGTCACCTGCAGAATGGGCACTTCGGTGGGTGTGGAATCATCCGGAGGTCACAGTAGTCCTTTCCGGTATGAATGAGGAAAACCATGTGGAAGAGAACCTGAAGGTTGCGGGCGAGGCATACCCGAATTCGCTGACAGAAGCGGAACTTCAACTGGTAAAAAAAGTAGAGCAGAAGTACCGTGAACTGATGAAAGTAGGCTGTACAGGCTGCAGATATTGTATGCCCTGTCCAGCAGGGGTGAATATTCCATTATGTTTCGAAACGTACAACGACCTGTATATGTCTGGTAATGCAGGCGAGGCAAAGTTCATGTATGCTGCAAGGTTGGGCGGCGTCGTATCCAGTGGAGAGACAGAATTTGCGTCCCAGTGCGTGCAATGTGGAAAGTGCCTTGAAAAATGTCCTCAGCACATTAATATTCCAACTATTCTCGAATCCGTTGTAGAAGAACTTGAAGGATCTGATCTGGAGGAGAGAGTTACCATGGCAAAGCAGCTGTTCAAGAAGCAGACTTAAAAGCGAGAACAATTCCATTT
>CAZCKG010000244.1:0-3957 GCA_964498825.1 uncultured Methanosarcinales archaeon | reverse complement strand
CTCTCTTCAACGGGATTGGACTGGTAATATATATCATCCTGGCCGTAATTATGCCCTCAGAAGAAAGTGTTGAAATGACGTCCATCACCCGTAGCAGTAATGTCCGGAAGTAAGCTCTTGAGTATGCGGGAAAAGAAGTAAACTAGAAGACTTATCAAAGTCAGCTAAAAGCTTAACTTTGCCTTTAACTGGCTTATATCTTTTCTTAATCACTGAAAGATTAATCAGGTGACTACATTAGGATCAAAAATTTATTTCAGATGTTTTTTCCTAAAAACAATATCTTTACTCTTTTTTGAAATCCTATAGAAACCATATAAGGTGAAAATTCCAGAAAAGAACGAAAAGTTTCATTTGAAGCTAATTAAAAAGGCGAAAGGAATTGAGCGGGCTCGAAGGGATTTGAACCCCCGACGTCTGGGTTAGAAGCCCAGCGCTATATCCTGGCTAAGCCACGAGCCCAATTTGCCTTTCATATTGCGGAATACGAAATGAGCCTTCTAAGATAAAAGCTTTTTGCATGGATATGTGAATTGGATCGATAAATATCTAAAAATATTTATTTAGAAGCGGAATTGTAATATATATTCAGTATCTTCCCCCATATCAGCTTTATACACAGAAATTTGCCAGTATAAAAACGTCCCTGAAGCTTTGAGTTCCTTTAAGAACCCTGCAAAGAGCTTACATACTGTCAATGAATGAAAAAAAGTAAATGGTCCATTAAGACTTGTACATTAAAGATGTATTAAAATTGAAAATATAAGACAGGAAATTGTACAAGATAGAAGATTTCAGAGGATTGTTCGCAAATGAGTGAGTTACTGATTTACTTAGATGGGAAATTTGTTCCCAAAGACGAAGCCAAGGTTTCGGTCTATGACCATGGTTTCCTCTACGGCGATGGTGTGTTTGAAGGTATAAGGGCATACAATGGGCGTGTCTTTAAGTTAAAAGAGCATGTTGACAGGCTCTACGACTCAGCAAAGGCAATTGCAATGGATATCCCTGTTACAAAAGAAGAGCTGACTGAGATAATCCTTGAAACCCTCAGGAAAAACAATCTTAAAGACGCTTATATTCGCCCGATTGTATCAAGAGGAGTCGGAGATCTCGGGCTTGACCCTCGCAAGTGTGAGAAGCCAACTGTTATTGTTATAGCCCAGGGCTGGGGAGCCATGTACGGCAACCTCTATGAAGTCGGGCTCACAGGAGTCAGCGTCTGTATCCGGAGAAATGCACCTGACGCCCTATCCCCAAATATCAAATCTCTAAACTATCTTAACAATATTCTGGCAAAGATCGAAGCCAATGAAAAAGGAGGAGATGAAGCCATCTTCCTGGATCAAAACGGTTTCGTCTGTGAGGGCTCAGGAGATAATATCTTTATAGTCAAAAACAATCAGGTTCTGACTCCCTATACAATCAGCAACTTAAAAGGAATTACCAGAGCTACTGCCATCGAACTTCTGGATGAAATGGGGTACAAGACCATCGAGGGAAATCTCGGCCTTTTTGACCTTTACACGGCAGATGAAATCTTTGTTACAGGTACCGCAGCCGAATCTGCTCCCGTGACCAGACTTGACGGAAGAATCATAGGTACAGGCAAACCCGGACCTCTGACAATGAAGATGGTTGAAGCCTTTGAGAGAATAACTCAGAGCACAGGTACTCCCATTTACAAGTAAAAGGGCAGTCCTGAAGAATGAAAACAAATTCGAGCGGGATTTCCCGCCCTGACTCTTTTTTGATCAATCTAAAGAAAGAACCTTTCTTTAAAGAACCGCTTCAATCTTTTTTACCGGATTTATCCTGCACTCGTAAGCAAAAATATATTCTGTTTTGCTTTGTTTCTGCAGATATATCCAAACTCTTTATACAGGCCCTTCTCTGAACTGAGGCTTTTTTCACCCAAACTGTTATTATTATTTTCCCGCAAAGGAAAAGTAAGTATAAAACGGGACGGGAAATGCTATTAAAGTAAAAAATCCATCAGAAAACCGAAATTTGGACTCGATAACATGAAGCGCAAAGAGTTTCGGCAACTTATCTCTGTAGAAAAGGCACGAAAAATAATAAACAGCCTGCAGGTTCTTCCCGTAAAAGAAGAGGCAGCTCTCGAGAACGCCCACGGTAAAATTCTTGCAGAGGACATTGTTACCGAAATTAATGTCCCTCCCTTTCCAAGATCAACAATGGACGGGTATGCAGTAAGGGCAGAAGACACGTACGACTGCAATGAATCCGAACCTGTAAAGCTTAAAATACTGGGAAATATTCCGGCAGGTTCAAAGAAAAGAATTACGGTTTCCAGGGGAGAAGCCGTTGAAATCGCGACCGGATCACCAATACCTGAAGGAGCTAATTCTGTAGTCATGGTTGAAGACAGCTCGGAAGAAGAAGGTACCGTTCTTATCTACAGACCTGTAACTATTGGAGAAAACATCATGAAAGCAGGCTCTGATATACTTAAAGGAGAACGTGTACTCAGGAGAGGAAGGAAACTCGGAAGCAGGGAAATCGGAGTCCTCGCGTCGGTCGGAAAAAGAGAGGTCTCAGTCCTTAAGTTACAGGTAGGAATAATATCAACAGGAGACGAGCTGGTACGCCCAGGAGAAAATCTGGGTTGGGGACAGGTATATGATGCAAATTCGTACACATTATACGCAGGCGTAAAGGAATGCGGAGCTTTCCCTCTACTTTACGGGATCTTGAAGGATAATGAAACCGATATGAGACAGGTACTTGAAACTGCGGCTTCGGAATGTGCTCTGATCCTTACCTCAGGAAGCACTTCATCAGGAGCAGGAGATATTATGTACCGACTCATAGACGAGATCGGAGAAACCCTTGCTCATGGGATCAGCATAAAACCGGGAAAACCTGTAGTAATTGGGGTAATAAAAGGTGTTCCCATTATAGGGTTGCCTGGAAACCCCACCTCTGCACTAATGATTTTTAACGAATTCGTAGCCCCACTTATCAGAAAAGCGCTTGGAGCCAAAATAGAGCTTAAAAAAGTAGAAACAGGTATAATGGGTACTGGCCTCCGTTCAGAGGGAAGACAGCAACTCATTCCAGTTGGCCTGATACGGGGAAAAGTGTACCCTGCTGACAGAGGATCAGGTGCGATAACGTCCCTTTCCGGGGCAGATGGTTTTATCGAGGTTCCGTCAAGGGTAGAATTTATTGAGGCAGGAACAGAAGTAGAAGTGACCCTCTTCGGAGATGTTGAAAAACCGGATCTTTTAATTGCAGGTGGCTTCTGCCCTGGTATTGACGTTCTTGAAGACCTGAGCAGGCTTCGTATCAGGACGCTTTATACCGGCTCAAGCGGAGGTTTCAGTGCAGTTGCCGCAAAAACAGCGGATATTGCAGGCGTGAATATGCCCTTCAGATCTTTCAAAGATCATGCAGAAATTCTGTACAACATTCCGACAATTAAGACTATGGGACTTTCTGACGTTGTACTTGTTAAAGGGTACAGAAGAGACGTAGGACTCATTGTCAGGGAAGAAAGCAACGTCTCAGGCCTTTTGGACCTGCCCGGAAAACGCCTGATTAACCGGAACCTGGGCTCAGGCACAAGAGCTCTCCTTGAGCTTAAGATTGCAGAGCTTGCAGACGAGAAGAGATTCAGCAAAAAAGAATTTACAGGCTCTATCTCAGGCTACTCTTCTGGAGCGAAATCAGAAGTTGCAATTTGTGAAGCAGTTGTCTCAGGAAAGGCAGATGCAGGAGTTGGCAAAAGAAATTGTGCCGAAAAAAACAAACTTAAATTCATAAAATTTGCGGAAGAAGAGTACGATTTCTTGGTGAGAAAAGAGCTGTTGAATACCCACAAGATCAGGCGATTTCTGGAAGTCCTGAATTCCAGAGAATTTGCTTCAAAGCTTCCAAGGGGAATACATGTTTATGAAAGAACAGGAGAAATAATTCCTTTTGAATAAGCTT
>CAZCKG010000243.1:0-3985 GCA_964498825.1 uncultured Methanosarcinales archaeon | reverse complement strand
TGCAAAGTGCGCTTGCACATAATGTTAAAAAGTTTATTCATGTTTCAACTGATGAAGTTTACGGCAGCATTAAAGAAGGCTCTTTTACCGAAAAAGATAACCTGAATCCGTCAAGTCCTTATTCTTCAAGCAAAGCAGGTTCAGATCTTCTTGCCCTCTCTTATCACACAACTTATGGCCTGCCAGTTTGTGTTACCAGATGTACAAACAACTTCGGACCTTATCAGTACCCTGAAAAGCTGATTCCGTTTTTCATCAGCAGGTTAATGGAAGGGAAAAAGGTTCCAGTTTATGGTACTGGTCTGAACATCAGGGATTGGATCTATGTTGAAGACCACTGCTCTGCAGTAGATTTTGTCCTCCATAACGGGAAAAGCGGAGAAATATACAATATCGATGGCGGAAACGAACTTACAAATCTCGAAATTACTTATCGTCTTCTTAAAATGCTTGGTAAAGATAACTCTTCAATTGAATATGTGGAAGATCGAAAAGGCCACGATTTCCGTTATTCTCTTGACGGTAGCAAACTGGGAAGAATGGGCTGGAAACCTCAATATGATTTTGATACCGCACTTGAGCAAACAGTCAGATGGTATGTTGAGAATCGATGGTGGTGGGAGCCATTAAAACACTGATCATTGGTGCAAACGGGATGCTTGGTTTCGATCTCTGCAAAGTGTTCCCTGAGGCTGTCAAGCTGACACATAAGGAACTTGATATCACGAAAAGAGATCAGGTTCTGGAGTCCATCCGGAATATAAAACCCGATCTTGTAATAAACGCAGCTGCCTATACTGATGTTGAGGGATGTGAGGATAAGCAGGAATTGGCATTTCAGGTCAATGGATACGGGCCAGGATACATTGCTGAAGCCTGCAACAGAATTGGATCAACACTTGTCCATTTTAGCACGGACTATGTATTTGATGGGTCCATGACTGAGTATATAGAGTCTGACACTCCCAATCCTATCAATGTATATGGCCGCTCAAAACTTCTTGGAGAACAGAAAATTGCAGAAAAGACGGATGATTACAGGATTATAAGGATCTCCTGGCTTTTTGGAATTCACGGAAAAAATTTTGTAGATACAATACTGAAATTATCCGGCGAGATGGCCGAAGTCAAGGTTGTAAATGATCAGTTTGGAAAGCCCACTTATGCCTTGGACCTTGCACACAAAATTGCGGCTATTAATGAACTCGAAATCGGAATATATCATATGACAAATGAAGGGGTATGTTCCTGGTACGAGTTTGCATCTGCCTTCATAGATAATGCGGTTCCATGTACAAGTGAAGAGTTTCCAAGAAAAGCCAAACGTCCGAAGTACTCAGTTCTTTTAAATACTAAAACCGAGCCCATGAGGCACTGGAAAGAAGCACTTAAAGATTATCTTGAGGAGAGAAATGTATGAAAGGCATAATACTTGCAGGCGGTACCGGCAGCAGGCTCTACCCCCTGACTAAAGTTACAAACAAGCACCTTTTGCCCGTTTACGACAGGCCGATGATATCTTACCCTATTCAGACTCTTGTTGATGCAGGGATCAAAGAGATTATGATTGTATCCGGTCGAGGTCATGCCGGACATTTTCTTGAGCTTCTGGGGTCAGGTGCAGATCTCGGAGTTAAATTCACTTACGAAATTCAAGAAGAAGCCGGAGGGATTGCACAGGCTTTAGGCCTTGCAGAGAGTTTTGCCGATGAGGATGATGTTACAGTAATTCTTGGAGACAATATCTTCCAGGATAATATTAGAGAGGACGTCTCAAACTTTAAAGATGGTGCCAAAATTTTCTTAAAGGAAGTTCCTGATGCTCACAGATTTGGAGTAGCTGAACTAAAAGGCAATAAAGTAGCAGGAATAATGGAAAAACCCCGTGAGCCAAAAAGCAATTTTGCGGTTACAGGTCTTTATATTTATAGCAAGAATGTGTTCAAAGTGATTAAAAACCTCAAGCCTTCTGCGAGAGGAGAACTTGAGATAACCGATGTGAATAATTATTTTGTTAATAATGGAACTATGGAATACCGTATTCTTGATGGATTCTGGAGTGATGCAGGCACCTTTGAAAGCTTGTTGAGAGCCGGAATACTGATCCAGGAACACAGTAAAAACAAAAACGTGGAGTAAAGCCTATTGACTACAGTTAAAAGCCTAGCTAAGAATAATTTATTCTTACTTTCCGGTCAAGTAGTAAGTCTAGTTCTCAGCTTCTTTTATTTTGTTTATATGGCTGGATATTTAGGGGTTAAAAATTTAGGAATATTGAATACTGCACTTTCTCTTACCGTACTCATCGGACTTCTAGGAGATCTTGGATTAAGTTCGTTAATGACAAGAGAAATTTCACGTAATCAATCCCTGACTCCTAAGTATCTTGGGAACATTCTACTGATTAAGGTCTTATTATCGGTAGTTACCTTTGCAGTTGTTGCAACTGTAATAAATATTCTTGGTTATTCCGAACAGACAATGAAAGTAATTTATATTATTACATTATCAACTATTGCGACAAACTTTACTCAGGTTTTTAATTCTGTTTTTCAAGCGTTTGAGAAATTTGAGTTTCAATCTCTCGGTGTAATCCTAAATAGTGTACTAATGACAATAGGTATTATTTTTTCAGTGTACCAGAAACTCGATTTAATTTATTTTGCCTTCATTTACTTTATTGTAAACGCGATTATTTTCGCTTATAGTTGTTTTATATGTTTAAGAAAATTTACTTTTCCGGATCTAAAGATTGATTGGATTTTCTGGAAGCAAATAATTTTAAAATCAATTCCTTTTTGGTTAAATAGTGTTTTTGTTATGATTTATTTTAAAGTAGATATGGTAATGCTCTCGACAATGAGTGGAGATACTGCAGTTGGATTATATTCAGCAGCTTACAGATTAATAGATGCTCTTGGTTTCATACCCGTAATTCTTATGAGTACGATGTATCCGTTATTCTCTAAATTTCATGTTAGTTCCAGAAATTCCCTGGAATTTGCTTTTAAAAAATCATTTAAGCTTTTGACAATAATTGCAATTCCGATTGGTATCGGAACCACAATTCTAGCAGAAAGAATTATCCTATTTATATATCACAATGTTCAATATTCTCCTTCAGCTGCTGCTTTACAAGTTTTAATATGGGCAAGTGTGCTGAGTTTTATCAATTATACTCCTGCTACCTATTTTACTTCAACAAATAGGCAGAGAACTCTTATGATATTCACCTGTATGGGAGCGATTCTTAATATATTTTTAAATTTTGTGTTAATTCCTCGACTCAGTTACAACGGAGCGGCTATTGCAACTGTCTTTTCAGAGTTATTTGTGGGGCTGTTAATGATATCTAATATGCGTGAAATACATAATTTACCTGCTTTTTTAGCTGACATCATCCTTAAATCGTTAGCAGCAGGAGTTTTCATGGGGGCATTTCTGCTAAGTTTACAGAATTATACATTGATATTGCTAATTTTATTTGCAGCAATTCTATACTTCATTGCCCTGTACATTGTAAATGGGTTTGAAAAAGAAGATATTAATTTATTTAAGCAGGTATTGGAACGATAAAAAATGAATTCTCCTAAAGTTAGCATTATCATCCTCAATTGGAATGGTAAGCAAAATACTATAAACTGTCTTGAATCTCTCAAACTAACAACTTATACTGATTACGAAATCACAGTAGTTGACAATGGTTCTACAGACGGATCGTTAGAGTATTTAAAAGATAATCATCCTGATATCAAACTTATAGAAAATGGGAAAAACTTGGGATTTGCTGAAGGAAATAATGTTGCTATTAAAGAAATATTAAAAAGAACTGAAATTAAGTACATTGCTTTACTAAATAATGATACTCTAGTAGAACCTGATTGGTTGGAACACCTCGTAAACTCTCTGGAGTCTGATGATTATATGGGCTCATGCCAGCCAAAGATACTATCATTAATTAATCCTGACACAATTGATGCGGTAG
>CAZCKG010000242.1:2208-3987 GCA_964498825.1 uncultured Methanosarcinales archaeon | reverse complement strand
TTCACTCATTTGTTTCATTCATTTGATTCACTCATTTGTCTTATTTTTTGAAATGGCTGCACAAAAACTATCATCCGATAAATATAAATATAAACTCCATTTTTGTCCGGATTTAACCAACAAACATATATATAAAACAATATTATTTTATAGTATTAATTAAGACAAATATGTAGGAAACAAAACCTTGATCAAACTGTTCTATCCAGGAGGAAACCGGATCATGTAGATCGAATGGACTCTAAATCCGTTCAGCCGGGTTAGATTCCCGGGGTTTCCGCCATGTTTCCGAATCCCGGAATGATGTATACATAACATTCCGTTGAAATTGTTTATAGTGTTCTGGAGATATTTTCCGGAGTCTATGAATTGTTTCTGGTTTTTGGGATCGTTTCTTTTTCCGGGTAGCTGTCAGCAAATTGCTGGCTCCGTGCTTATATTCGGTAAGCCGGGATTCTGAAATACTGTTTCTTGGAAATCATCCGGGCTTTTATTCACCAGGGGTGACACTATGGACAAAAAACCATTAGATGTTCTAATATCTGTGACCGGGCTCTGGATGTCCAGAACCGGAATGCTCCACAAAATAAAGTATCATGAGGTCTCAAAGAGGAAAATATATATTGAAATGGCATGTGGAGACCAACTTGTTGTCAACAACTCCAGAAGCAGCAGGACAGCCAGGGCTCTCAGACACCACAAGTATAGAAAAACCTGCAGGCACTGCAGGATTTCGGACGAGGATATCAATAATTTCCTTATAAAAACAAGTGGAGACACCAGCAGCGTGAAAGTTAAGGTCGTTTCTGCTCCCAGAGTCAAAAAAGCCTTGCCGAAGTCAACTGCAAGAACTCCGAAACCTCTGGAAAATCCGATACCTGCACAGGTATCAGTAAATACATCAGGAGCTACATCAAACGAATCAGTATCGAGATCCGAATCTTCAATGGCAAAATCAGCCGGATCTTCAACTGCTCCAATACCAGAGCCTGTAGCAGCACTTACCAGAAGCCAGATCGAAAGGCTTGAAACTCTCCTGATTCCTGGAGAAAAAATTTCTCTGAGTGCTGGATCAACTTTCAAAGAACTAGAGTCTGAATTGCTGGCCAGAAGAAAGGAAGATATGCAGCAGATCTACGCAGAAGAAAGGGAAAACTATCTGGGAAAACTCGAACGCGAGATCACGAAATTTTTCGTTGATCGGGGTTTTCTGGAAATCAAATCTCCTATACTGATACCTGCGGAATATGTTGAGAGAATGGGCATTGACGAAGATGCTGAGCTTTCAAAACAGGTCTTCAGGGTAGATAAAAATCTCTGCTTAAGGCCAATGCTTGCCCCGAATCTCTATAACTACCTGCGGAAACTGGACAGGGTTCTGCCGGACCCGATAAAGATCTTCGAAATAGGCCCCTGCTATAGGAAAGAGTCTGACGGCAAGGAACACCTGGAAGAATTCACAATGCTGAACTTCTGTCAGATGGGCTCGGGCTGTACACGGGAAAATCTTGAAGCTATAATCAGGGAATTCCTGGACTACATGGAAATCGATTTTGAAATTGTAGGAGATTCCTGTATGGTCTATGGGGACACCCTTGACATAATGCATGGAGATCTGGAGCTTTCGTCGGCAGTTGTCGGACCAATACCCCTTGATAGAGAGTGGGGCATCGACAAACCCTGGATAGGCGCAGGTTTCGGGCTAGAACGCCTGCTGAAGGTAAAACATAGTTTTAAGAATATCAAAAGGGCTGCAAGGTCAGAATCTTACTATAATGG
>CAZCKG010000242.1:0-2108 GCA_964498825.1 uncultured Methanosarcinales archaeon | reverse complement strand
GTAAGTATCGAAAAATCTATGAGAGGGTGAAATTTTGATCCAAAAAATGGCACTTGACGAACCGGACAGGTTCGGAGAAAAAATAATTGAAGGTTTTCAATTATCTGACAATGATCTGAGGGCTCTTCTCTCCCTTGAATCCGAAGAAGATCTGGAAAAGCTTTATTACGCAGCCCGGAAGGTGAGAAATCACTATTTCGGCAACAGGGTATTTCTTAACTGTTTTATCTACTTCTCCACTCACTGTAAAAATCAGTGTGCTTTTTGCTATTATAATTGTAAAAACGAGATTAACCGCTACCGTTTGAACAGAGAGGAGATCAAAGAAATCTGTACAGCCTTAAAAGGGGAAGGTTTTCACATGATTGACCTGACCATGGGAGAAGACCCCTATTACCACGAGGAACCTGACCGCTTTGTTGAGCTTGTCCAGATGGTAAAGGAAGAACTCAAGCTTCCCATAATGATCTCTCCAGGCGTGATGGATAATTCAACTCTTCTCAAAGCCAGGGAAAAAGGAGCAAACTTCTTTGCCCTTTATCAGGAAACTTATGATTCTGAACTCTACCAGACACTCAGGGTTGGACAGTCATTTGAAGGAAGGATTAATGCCCGCCGTTTTGCAAAAGAGCAGGGATATTGTGTAGAAGACGGAATTCTTACAGGAGTTGGAAACGATATCGAATCAACCATTCTATCTTTAAGAGGAATGAAAACAAACAACCCTGACATGGTAAGAGTTATGACCTTCCTACCCCAGGAGGGAACCCCACTTTCAGGTTTCAGGGAAAAATCGAATCTCTCAGAACTTAAAATCATCTCGATTCTAAGGTTAATGTTTCCCACGTGCCTTATTCCAGCCTCTCTTGACCTTGAAGGTATCGACGGGATGGTTCACCGCCTGAATGCAGGGGCAAACATCGTTACCTCGATCCTCCCCGCAGATTCCAGATTGGAAGGCGTTGCAAATTATGACCGCGATCTAGAAGAACGGGACAGGGACATCCAGAGCGTTATCAAGAGGCTTGAAATTATGGGAATGGAGCCTGCCAAGCAGGATGAGTTTGAAGCCTTCCTGGGGTGCTAGACTGAAAACGATATGTCTTGTGGGTGGAAAACTCCAGGGCTTCGAGGCTGCATATCTCTCTAAAAAAGCCGGAATGAATGTAATTGTGGTAGATAAAAATCCGCAGGCACTTATCCGGAATTACGCTGATGAGTTTCACTGTTTTGATATTACAAAAGAACCTGAAAAGCTCTTTGAACTCTCAAAAAAGGCCGATGCTTTACTTCCGGTAAATGAAAATCTTGAATGTATCGAGTTTCTGAATTCCGTAAGAGATAAGTTCTTCTGTCCTGTCCTTTTCGATTTTGAGGCTTACTGGATCAGCAGGGACAAGAAAAAATCAAAAGAATATTTTACATCCATAGGAGTTCCGACTCCGCAGGATAAACCCTTAGAACCCCCTTATTTTGTAAAACCTCCCTGCGAAAGCAGCAGTGTGGGAGCCAGAATCATTTATGACGAACAGGAGATCAGAGATCTTGAACCAGGCATGTTGATTGAGGAATACGTAGAAGGAGAGGTTGTCTCCCTTGAAGTAATCGGAGATGGAAAAAACTTTGCTGTCGTAAAAGAAACTCTTGTACATATCGATGAAACCTACGACTGCCATATGGTTACCCCTCTTCCTCTTGACCCTGATTTCAGGAAGATATCCTATGCCCTTGCAGCAAATCTTTCCTTAAAAGGGATCATGGATGTGGAAGCTATCTCAGGCCCGAAAGGGCTCAAAGTAATTGAAATAGATGCTCGTTTTCCAAGTCAGACCCCAACTGCTGTCTATTATTCTTCAGGCATTAACCTGATAGAGCTTCTGTTCCGCGCCTTTGGCGAAGGTGTTGAGGAAATCAAAGCTCTCCCTGAAAACAAATACTGCATTTACGAACATTTAATGCTTGGAGAAAACGGATCTCTCATTCCTGTAGGAGAACAGGTACTTTCTATGGGAACTGATTACGGGAAATACTATGAAGAACCCGGAATTGAGATTTTCCTCTGTAAAGGAGAGAATCCTGTATTTACTCTGGTCTTCTGGGGCAAGGAT
>CAZCKG010000241.1:0-3989 GCA_964498825.1 uncultured Methanosarcinales archaeon | reverse complement strand
TTATGATCTTTAGTGTAATAACTATCAGTTCCGGCCTTCTTGCAGCAATCATAGGCGGGCTGTGCGTAATGAACACTATGCTCATGTCAGTTGCCGAAAGGACCAGGGAATTTGGAATTTTAAAAGCAATTGGGGCTGAGACCAGAAATATTTTACTCCTGACGCTGGGAGAAGCTTCATGCATGGGCTTTTTTGGCGGAATCCTTGGAATCCTCTTGGGAGTCGGGGCTGTTTATCTCATGAACTTCTGGCTTGCAAAAACAAGGATAGTGCTCTTCCTTATAACTCCCAGACTTCTTGTAATTGCCATGCTCTTTGCCTTACTCATAGGAGCTCTCTCAGGCCTTTATCCTGCATACAGAGCCTCAAAAATGAGCCCAATGGAGGCTTTGAAGCATGCTTGAAACGAAAATCGAAGAAACAGGGTCTGAAACTCCGGAAAAATCGGAAAAAGTAGATAATAAACACAATTGGGGAAACGAAAAGCAGAAAGTTATCTTGCAGATTGAAAATCTTTCCAAAACCTATAACCAGGGAAAAATACCAGTCCATGCCCTTCGCTGCGCCTGCATAACCGTAAGAAAAGGAGAACTCCTTGCCATCATGGGGCCGTCAGGCTCCGGAAAATCCACTCTCCTTGCTCTTATAGGCACGCTTGAAAAAGCGACTGACGGGAAAATAATTCTTGACGGGACAGACCTCATATCTGTGCCTGAAAAACTGCTTCCCCGCGTGAGAAGAGAAAAAATAGGTTTTATTTTCCAGCACTATAATCTGATCCCAACCCTTTCTGCGTTTGAGAATGTGGAGCTTTCCATGCGCTTTTCCAGGGTGCCAAAAAAAGAAAGGGAAGAAAGGGCAAGGAGTTTGCTTGAAGAATTGGGTATGAGAGATCGTCTCTCCCATAAACCCTCAGAGTTATCTGGTGGAGAACAGCAGCGAGTTTCAATTGCCAGAGCACTTGCGAACAAACCTGCCCTTATTCTGGCTGACGAACCTACAGGTGAGGTAGACAGTAAAACTCGGGATTCAATTGTCAGGATTTTTAAAGAGCTGAGCCTAAAAGGGCAAACGATTATTGTGGTCACTCACGACCCTGAAGTCGCAAAGGAATGTTCAAGAGTGCTCGGGATTACGGATGGGGTGATTAAAGATTATTAGGCTACAGGAATTAAAACAATTATAGTAAAGAGCTCGTCCTAAACCCATTTAAGAAGGTGATAGGGGAGCACTTGGACACAATCGAGAGATTGCCTCAAGGATTATTCTTCTTAGTGGAAAAATTTTTCTGGTATTTTTCTGGTATTATCGGGGTAGATATTGATTTTCTAGATGAAAAAAAGGAATAAGGGGTTGATCAGGGTTCAAAATGGCTCAATTCGAAATTTGTTCTAAGATTATTTTTCGTACATGGAAACCAAAATGATTATAAAAACCAATTACGTTTTCATTTCCGTCTCCTATAGCGACTATTTTTGATTTTACCTTATTTTTATCCAACCATTCCAGGGCTTTTTCCATCAATTGACTTCCAATTCCATGTTTGCGATATTCTTTTTCCACATACAGTGAGTCTATTTCCCCTATCATTTCTTTGTTAATTGTGCTAATGCAGTATCCAATATATTGCCCTGTGTCTTTGTCTTTTACTAAGTTAACTCTCATACCAACTTTTGAATCATCTGTTAATTCGTTAACTCTATCTTGAAATCTTTTATTCGCATAAGTATCTGCAAAATGTTTCGATTTATTTTTGTGATGGGTTCTAGAACCCTGCCATAAAGATTCTATTAAAAATAGTGATTCCTGTGCACCTTCTATATACTCAACATTAATCATGTTTTTTCCTTCTTTTTATTTGGCGCAGTAATCTCTATGTCTATTATCTCTTCATACATTCTAGATCTCTTCAAACTCCCATCCAAGGTGCTCTTTTATTACTGTATATGCCATAGCAGGCGGAATGATTCCTATGTCAGTTACGATCATGTCAATATACTCGGCAGGAGTGAAGTCAAATGCCGGATTTCTTACCTGAACGTGAGGAAGACCTGCAAGGACTGAAAGATCAACAACCTCCTCCGCACTCCTTTCTTCAATCTCTATAGGATTTCCGATAATTGTGCTTGGGCTAAACTTGAAAGTCTCGGCAGCGACCATGAAACTTTTTCTGGCTTCATGTGCAGCAAGCGCAAGCTGGGAGGTTCCGATTTTATTTACCAGGGCGCCGTTAGCTGCAATAGCGTCAGCCCCGACTACAACCTTATCCACCTCTTTCATGTAGTAGCGCACCGCAGAATCCACGATCAGGGTTGTGGGAATGCCAAAGTCGCTCAGGTGCTTGATAGTCAATAATCCCTGACATCTGGGACGACTTTCTGTAGAAATAACCGAGATATCTTTTCCTTCTTCAAAAGCCGTTGTGATAATAGAAAGAGCGGCATGGGAATTGCAGTGAGTCATGATAACGTCCCCACTCTGAATTCTTCTTGACCCGATTTTTCCTATCTTTCCAAGGGCTTTGTCTGCTTTCTCAATAAAGAGATTCGCATTCCTGATGATTTCCTGTCTTGCTTCTTCTACATTGCCTGAGGTATATTTTGAAGCAAGTTTCACGGCATTTGGAAGAGATACAGCTGTGGGACGGGTACTGATAAGAAAATTTGATATTTCCCAAATTCTGGAGCTGAATTCTTCCATTGAATCAACTTCCAGCCCTGCAGCATAATCTCTGATAGCTTCGGCAGCAGCTTTTGCAATTCTGCCCGCACCCCGAATCTCCATTGTTCTGATTTTTTCTGCAGTTTCTTGAACTTTTTTCATAATAAAAGGATAGCTCGAGCTTGATTTATAACTATCTCCGACTATTTCGATATTTTCTCAAACTATGGTTCAGGTTTCAGTTATTTTTTCTGATATATTCCTGTAGTAAGCAAAAAGCTCCTCTCCCCACTGAAGGGCAACAGAGTCAAAGCAGAGGACATCTTCTTTATGGTCAAAGGTGCCGTCAGAAAAGGGTAAGGTAAGAGATAGAAATCTATCAGTAACCACGTGGGATAGTTCCATTTTTTTGCTGCACACGTAGAAACTTGCATTCTTGAATTTAAGAAACTCTCTCAGTTCAGCCTTGTATTCTCCCTTTGTTCTTTCATAAACAGGAGGAGTTACTATGAGAGAAACATCCATGCCCATTTTCGCAAAATTAAGGAAAAGAGATGGATAGAGGGGATGAAAAATTGAAGCAGTTCCATTTATTTTCTTAGATTTTGTAAGATTTTCTACAAACTCTATATGAGGTTCAAAGAGATGTGTTCTGTCAGGAGGTTCGGAAAATTTACATTTTGACAGTTCTCCTATTCTTTTCCTCAAAAACGCCGGTATGCATTCGACTGAATGGCTAGTCCAGTACTCATAATGATATCCTAAGACGTTTAATGTGTCAACCATTTCCTGCATTCTACCAGTCACTGATTCCCCTAAGGGAGAGAGGCTGTAAGTGTCGTCTTCCTTCAAGACAAGGAAATTTTCCTTCAGTTTTTTTAGCTGAGGAAGGATTGCTACCAGACCTGCACTTAGATGTACCTTGATTTCTTCAATTGTTTTTGGCCCCTCTTTTAAAAATAAAAGAATATCTTTCCTCTTTTCAGATAGGAAAATTAATTCAATAAGTGGGCTACTCATATTCTGGTTTATATATACTTGTACTTAATAAATATCCCCCTTGTTACAGATCTATTGACTTGAAAATACACTCCATACACTGATCTGTTCTATGTTTCTCTCAACTAATCTGTGTGTTTATTTAAGAGCTCATCCCAAAACCATCTTATTTCCACATTAATAAGAAGTTCATAAGTTTGTTCATTGTCAGAGGAGTTAGTAACTATTCCAAATCGACATTGAGGGAGGAAACTCAGAGTTTTGGGATCAGCTCTAAGTGAAAATTTAATCAACGAACAAAGAATTTCAATTCCAATGTAATTTCTCAG
>CAZCKG010000240.1:0-3991 GCA_964498825.1 uncultured Methanosarcinales archaeon | reverse complement strand
AACAATATATAATATGTAAGTTCCTGTATATAAGACTGGCGCTATTATTATTGGGAGTAATAAAAACAGTTCGTTTCCTTGACAAGTCTGCCTGTAAATCATCAGTCATTATACTCTCTTGATCAGTGTTTCAGGGATTAAATCAAAAGTTTGAACTGTATAAAGACATACATGCTATATTAGAGTCGCAAACGAAGAAAAACATCTCGGAAATATCGTAATGTTGAAATTAAGCAGGGATGATTGGGATTGCGAATGCTATTATTTGTTCTGATAATATTTCTTATTTTTTTTAGCGGATGTGTTGAAGAAAATAATGCCACTCAACCAAATGAATCAACGTATCAAGATTCAGTAAATATAACACCAGAAAACCTGTCATCTGAAAGCCTGTCATCTGAAGAGGAAAATATCCCTGAAATAGAAGTAAGATCCTTCTCAAGTGTTTATATGCATGATGATAATGAAAAAGTGTATGATTATCTTTTTAGCTGGGATAATATTCCGGGAAACGAAAATCAGGGACTTATAAGTTACCTTCAAGAAGAAAAAGATAGAAATTATCTGGAAGTCAGTTGGGGAAATCACGCACAGCTCATTAAATCGGATGATAATAAAACTATTAGGGTTTATTTCAGTAATTCAACAAAATTAATGCTTGAAGACAATAAAGATAACGTTCTAAGAATCCCGGACGTTGAATTAAAACTAAGAGAAATCAGTGGCAAGTATAGGGTTTTAATTACTCCTCAGACTCTTCAGAACGACGAATTAGAAGGAAAAGAAGTCAATGGCAAGCTTTGCATATACAAAGTTGAAGAAAAATCCGGATATAATATCACAGAAAGGTATTACGCTATTTATGGCCTTTCAATAAATAATAATGGTACAAAAGATCTTGATTTCAAGTTAAATGAACTGAGTTTACGCCATGGGGATAATATTTTCAATTCTACAATTGAACCATATTACCGGGATTCGTTAATAGAGGTACAATCAGACCTTGAAAAAGAGACTAAACTTGAGGATACAACTCTAGCTCCCGGACAAACAATAAATGGGTCTGTTGTTTTTGAGGTTAATTCGTTGTATAATAAATCTTTCCTGCTGATGTATAATGAGACTCCTATTACCTCAGAGTCTTTTGATAAAAGCGTTGAAGCTTTAAGCACAGCAGAACGATATAATTACTCGGTAATTTTTGGCATAGCACCTTATAATGATGGCTTGAATGATACTTTTGAATATTCAGGCTTTTCCAACTGGGTAAACAGAAGCATATTCGAAGTCTATAATAAAGCTGATATTGAATCCTTCAATAAGGACGTTTCCTTATATATGGCGGATCCGTCTCATTTTATACAGGGGACAGAAATTGTCTATGCATTAAGGGTCATACCTGAAAGGAACATCACAGTAAAAACACATTTTGTAAAGAAAAATGGTCTTATTGTTTCAGGTTCGCCTTTTAAGGTTGTTGATGATACTGGAAAGGAACTAATTAACGCATCCCGAACAGATAATATGGGAGTTTTAAAGAATCAAACGTATGGGCTGCATTCTGTAGATGATATGGACATTTCAGAGATGAATTTCTCTAATGTCACAATAGTAAGAATTTCTTTTTTTAGAGGAATCGCTTGTGGACTTATATTGGTTGTTAATCAGAATGTTATAGTGGATAATGAACTGAATATAGTTGCAGCAAGTAATAATTGTCGACAATTTATAAGTTGAGATCCATTAAAAAATGCAGTTTGTTTTTTGCTGCTGTTACATACTTGTTAGTTTAGATGTGTTATTAAAAACAAGATCATCTGAAAGTGGTGTGATATATAACATCAAATAAATAAAAATTAACATCCAAATTTCCATGTTTTTCTCTTTGAATAATTCCCAGGGATGATTGGGATTGCGAATGCTATTATTTGTTCTGATAATATTTCTTATTTTTTTTAGCGGATGTGTTGAAGAAAATAATGCCACTCAACCAAATGAATCAACGTATCAAGATTCAGTAAATATAACACCAGAAAACCTGTCATCAGAAAGCCTGTCATCTGAAGAGGAAAATATCCCTGAAATCGAAGTAAGATCCTTCTCAAGTGTTTATATGCATGATAATTCGGAAAATGTATTAAGATACCTGTTTAGCTGGGATAATATTCCGGGTAACGAAAGTAACAACCTCAGCGAATACCTCATGAATGATCTGGGAATTGATTGGGTAAGTAATGCACAGATAATAAAAACCTATGACAATAATACAATCCGTGTTTTTACGCACAACAATTCTCTGGAACTAAAACTTGCAGACAATAGAAAAACTGCTTTAATAACCCCCAATGACATCCAATTAAAAGTAAAAAAGGAAAATGGCAAGCTTTGCATATACAGAGTTAAAGAATACAATGGTGCTGGGGACCCCGCAGAAAGCAAACTCGGATATAATCTCAATGAAAGGTATTACGTGGTATATGGTCTTTCAATAAAGAATAATGGTTCAAAGGACCTCGATTTTAAATTAAATGAACTTCATTTGCGTGATGGGGACCATATATTTAATACTACAAATCTGGATCCTTACGGTTTTTATGAAAGATCACATCTGGAGGTGCTTTCAAGCCTCAAAGAAGAAAACAAAATTGAAAGTACGACTCTATCTCCCGGACAAACTATAAACAGATCTGCGGTTTTTCAGGTTAATTCGCTGTACAATGAATCATTTTCACTGATGTATAAAGGAACTCCTGTTTCTTCAGCCTCTTTCGAAAAAAGTATTGAAGCTTTAGGACTGGCAGAACGCTTCAATTACGTAACGGCTTTTGGCTATTCAGAAGAAACTTATGACTTAAACAGTGATGGTACTCCGTCTTTTTGCAAGTGGGTAAACAGAAGTGTATTTGAATTCCTCAATAAGGCAGATTCGGAAAACATGATGAGATCTTCTCCCTCCTCTTTCAATGGCATCAGATGGACCAAAATTGTCTATGCATTAGAAGTCAAACCTGAAATAAACATAACAACACTTCCAGTAAAAAATAGTGACTCATATACATACAGTCTCCTTGCAATTGATGATACTGGAGAGGAACTAATTAACACACCTGTGGTTGAAAAAATAGCATTTCTCAGGAATGGAACCTATAAGCACTATTCCAGAAATTATCAAGATTTTCCACAGATAAATTTAACTAACTGCACATTCGTTAGAACTTCATTTGAACGTACTTATGGAACTCACATGGACGTTTGCGTTTCTATTAATAACCAGGATCTTATGCTGGACGATAACCTAAATGCAACTCTGGTAAGATATAGTGACGGAGGTTATCATTTCGTTTAATATCAGGATGTTCTACTGAAAAAATTGAATTTAAGCCGTCAGAGCCTCATTCAATTCACTGATAACCATATTCATTTCATCCCCGAAAAGCTGGTACATTCTGCCGCGCCCGCCGAAAGCATCAAAGGGAGTATAATCAAGGTCGTCTATTTCCAGATGGAAGCTGGTTGCAATGTATTCTTTAATCATACGGAGCCAGTTCATCTGGTCTTCGCTGAATTTCAGGGTTCCTGCCTGTTTTTTAAATACCCAGTCCTGAAAATTCCGGTTTACGGTCTGGTCGTAGGCTGTTAGCACAGGATCGATTTCGGTTATCCTGCGGATCAGGGAAACCAGAGCTGTAAGTTCGTTTTTCGGGGAATTTCCATTCACCTTTTCCAGCTGCTCGTAAGCCTGCCAGATCCTGAAGGGAGCGAAGTGGGGCTTTTCAAGCTTCAGTTTGGCCAGCACTTCTTTTATCATTGTGAAAGTAACTTCCCTGCGCTGATAGGGCTGGTTATAGAAAATTCTCAGGGCTGTAATCTCGTCTTTGTTAGCTTCCAGATATGCCTTAAAATCGCTGATTAGCTCATCTGCCCTTACTACAGCGTCTTTGTCCCATTCGGCTCTTAATAGGGTGTCAGTGTTCACGGTATCGATTATCTG
>CAZCKG010000239.1:2854-4034 GCA_964498825.1 uncultured Methanosarcinales archaeon | reverse complement strand
ATATATAAACAATTACTTGAAATCAGAGATTCATCGAAATTTTTTCTTATGTTAGATTACTACATACAGTAATAAATATTTTATTATATTAAAGAAAAGTATTGTTTAAATTTAATAAATTAATGAATTATATAATCGTGGTTATATATTAAAAGTTTAAAAGTTATTGAGAATAAGGATAACAGAAAAATGGGTTTTCTGACTTCTGTTATGGTTGTTCAGCCTGGATACCTGAAGTTATATGTTAAAATAAAGTAGTAATGAGTTTATTTCGTAGCTGGAAATAATCCCTAATTATGGAGATCAAGTATGAAAGTCCTGAAAATCCTCTCCCGCCTCTATGTAAACGACCTGAAATCTGCTATTGAATTCTACGAGAAACTCCTAGGCACTCCCGTAGCCAGACGAATTGAAATTCCTCAAATTGGTCTGGAACTGGCTCAGATAGGAGATATTTTGCTAATTGCTGGCTCGGATGAATCTCTGAAACCTTTCAGAAGTACTCAGGCTACATTTCTTGTTGATTCTCTTGGTGAATTCAAGGCTTATCTGGAAGAAAAAGGAGCAGAAATTATCCGGGGGCCAACTAAGGTTCCAACCGGCTGGAACATGACTTTAAGGCACTCTGATGGGTCGGTAATAGAATATGTGGAACATACGGAGAACGTATAAGGGATTTTTGGTTTTCAAGCATCTATCTACTCTTTTTCTCATCAGAATATTTTTTTGTTTTTTGGAAAAGACCGGCAACTTCGCGGCCTGTGAGAGTGCTGGGATTTGAAAATAAATCCTAAAAAAAGTTTTTAGTGGTAGTTTCTGGAAAATAAAAACCACCAGAACGATTAAAAGTGGTTAAAGCTGTTAAAATGCTTTTCCTGGCTGTTTCATATGCCTGTCCAGATACTCAAACACTTTGTCTATATTTTCTACTGATTCGAATTGTTCTCCGCTGTGACCGGCTCCTTCAAACAGGGTAAGGCTTACTTTGTCCTTGCCTGCGTTTTTTGCTATTGCAGTTGCAAAATCGATGGACTGCTGAGCCGGAATAACCGGATCTAGTGTGCCATGCTGGATCAGAAATGGCGGGCAATCTGAGGTTATATAAGTAGTGGGATTTGCCTGCTTGCATAGATCTGGGACATCTGAAATATTTTGCCCAAAATATTTTGATCCAAATGAA
>CAZCKG010000239.1:0-2754 GCA_964498825.1 uncultured Methanosarcinales archaeon | reverse complement strand
AGAGCTATCTTATCCGGGTTTAAGTTGTATTGGGCAGCATTGGCTTTAACAAAGCGAATAGCTGCTTTTACATCGTTTATAGCTGCCGGAAAAGTAGATTCATCACTTAAACGATAGTTAATAGTTACTACTGCATAGCCGCGGTTTACACCTTGAAGCATGGGTGCGAGATCTCTGCCGTTTTTACTGCCTGCAGCAAATCCACCGCCGTGGATTGCTACAATTACGGGAAAGGAGCCATTTCCTTTGTCTGGCAAATAGATGTCAAGCTTCTGTGTTTCCGATTTTGAGGCATAAGCAATGTCAGTAAACTTGCTTTTGACACCTGGTACATCTGTATTCTCCAGGTTATTGCCGCCGGACTTATTTAATTGCGCTTCTGAACAGCCGGCAAATGTGGATCCTCCAAATCCTACCAGCAAAGCCACTGCCAGTAATTTGACTAATATTTTATTCAAACTCTTACCCCCACTGGTAACTCTATACACAGCCATTATCTTTGTACCATCTTTGCATTATCTCCATAATTCTATTTTTTGTTTTAACCTTATTTATCAGACATGTGGGAACAAGCCGAAAAAATAAGTCAAGTCAAAAGTGAGCCAAATCAAATTAATTTCTTTTATTCTGGTGAGAAGTGTTTTAAACTTATAAATTAACCAGTTTTATAAGAGATGCCATATAATTCTAACTGAGTTATCAGTGAACTTACTATAATTGAAGTGGAAGGTTTTTGAGGGGTAATTATGGTAAACACGAGTTTTACGCGGGATATTCAGTATCCACCTTTGCCGATTGAAGAATGGGAAGATACGAAAAATACGCTGCATCTGTTTTTGCAGATAGTAGGAAAGATCAGGCTTGCATTGTTTCCGAAAATGAACCACTGGTGGCATGTGCCTTTTTATGTATCTGTACGCGGGCTTACTACAGGGCCGATTCCTTATGAGGATATGATCTTCGAGATGGAATTTAATTTTAAAGACGATGGGCATGTTCTAAGGATCGAAACTAGTGAGAGAGGCTTGAAAACCGTGCAATTAAAGGGACTCTCGGTTGCGGGTTTTTATGATAAGGTATTTTCAAACCTCAACGAACTTGGGATCGTGGTAGGTATTAAGCCTGTGCCCTATGATATTCCTAATGTGACAGAGCCGTTTGTAGCTGATTATCAGCATGCCTCCTATGATGAAGAATATGTGAACAGGTTCTGGAGAATCCTTGTACAGGTTTATTCGATCTTTCAGGCTTTCAGGGGCTGGTTTATAGGTAAAAGTTCGCCTGTGCACTTTTTCTGGCACCATGCTGACCTTGCTCTGACACGGTTTTCAGGCAGGCCCGTTCCTGTCAGAGAGGGAGCAAATTCTGTTGAAAGCGAGGCTTCTTCACATGAAATAATCAGTTTCGGATTCTGGGCAGGAGATCAAAATATCAGAGAGCCGGCATTTTACGCTTACATGCATCCGCAACCGGCAGGTTTAATGAGCGAGCCTCTAAGCCCTAAGGAAGCTTTCTGGGATCCGAAAGCAGGGCTTGCTCTTCTCATGTACAACGATGTCAGGAATGCAGATTCGCCGGAAAAAGCGGTGCTAGATTTTCTCGAGAGCGTATATCAGGCAGGAGCAAAAATGGCCAATTGGGATATCGAGACCTTCAGGCTTTCTCCCGCCGAAAAACAATCTGAGGAGAAAATAGGAGAGAAAATTGAAAAGCAAGTTAAAGAGCAGCCAGATCTACTGGAAAAACTGGAAAGGCCTGAAGCTTAAATATAGCTGAGCAGGAAAGAAAGTTAACAGGAAGAGAGAAAATTTAGGTTTGCAAAGTTATTTTTTTCAATGTCTTTTTCTTCACCTTTTTTATCAGATTTTTTCCATTTTCCATAGGTATCGATCAACACATTACTTTATGTTTATACTTATTTCTACAAAGGATTTTAAAAATTAATTAATATCAATGTTTATCTGTCTTTTGGAGGCACTTTCAACTGAAAATCGTTTCAATTAACACAAGAATCAGAAAAAAGCCAATTGGCTGCAATTAACGAAAATAGGGATTTTGAATAGCTTTACCTTTATTAAACGTGTAATTTTCAGCTTAATTTTAAATTAAAAGTTTAGAAATATTTATTTTATTAATTAAATTGTTTTAAGCCCTCTTTTATTATAAGCATATTTATATTTAATCTCGCCAATATTAGAGTTGTCTATTGATAAAGAGCCTGCACAACAATGAAATAATTTTCTATAAAGCATAAAAACCGAATAGAAACTGCAGGTATGTGAAGATATTAACCAAGTCCATTTTAAAATTTAATTCTGACTGTAAGTCGGAAAATCACAGATCAGAGATCAGTCGCATTCGAGATAGAGTCTCTTTCCAATGTGTGAACCCTTTCATTCAATTGAACAAATCAGGAGTATATTTATGAAAAATAACAAATCTGATCGAGTCAAAAGGACTCTTGTTATTTTGCTGGTGATCTGTTTTGTGTTATCAGTAACAGTTGCATCAGCAAGCGCAGCTGATAATAACAAAGATGGATACGATAATGGCTACAACAAAGGCATCAAAGATGGCAAAAAGCAGGGCCAAAAAGACTGTGAGCAACATGGAAGCAGTGATACCCTCTCGAAGATTCCTTCTCCTTCCAACAAAGAAAACTGGCCCCAATCCTACAAGGATGGCTACAATAATGGGTACAAAAAAGGATATATAGAGGGCTACAATCGAAACCGATATAATTGTTTGAAATAA
>CAZCKG010000238.1:0-4035 GCA_964498825.1 uncultured Methanosarcinales archaeon | reverse complement strand
TCACTGGCAGAAACGTTTCTGAGCCGGGTTACTCCGTCGATTTCTTTTATCGATTCTACAATAGCCTTTGGAACAAGGTGTTCCCACTTCTCTCCTGCAATCATTCGTCTTCGGATTTCCGTGCCCGAGTATCTTTCTCGAATGTAGAGAGGAGATTCTTTAACACAAAAACCGGCTTCCCGGAAAAGCTGGATAACAAGAGGATTGTTAGAGTATACAACTTCAAAATGAGGAGTTCGGGACGCAACATGATGAACCCAAATAGAGTTGTACCTGACGTCTTCAATGGGCAGGACATAATGACGGACAGGAAGATTTTCAAGCGCGTTATAAAGCATCAGTACCCTTTCCCCTGCAGTAAAGGGGTCAGTAGCTTCATGGCTTTTCTGGGCACTTCCTACACCTATAACCAGTTCGTCAACTTCTTCTGCAATTCGTGTGATTACAGCATGGTGCCCGAAATGATACGGCTGAAAACGTCCAATGTAAAAAGCTCGCATCATCCCGGAACCTCTGTGTATTTAAGTTATTTTTTGGATTTCAATAATAATATTTTCTGGTTTTAGATCGTTTCATCGCGAATTCCAGTTTTAAAGCTGAACTTCTCGCAGACTTCAAGGAAATGGCCGACATTACCCTTACGTTTCATATCGATAAGCTTTCCTATGAGTTCGAGGCCAGGCTTGGGATCTTCCATAATCTCCATGTCATCGCGGACCATATCGAAGTATTTCTCTCCAACATCGGTTCTTATAAAGACCGAATTCCAGCCGTCAGGGGCCCCGACAGAACCTACCGAAATATCGGCAAAAACTGAGGTATAGTCACAACAGTGGTGGCAGGGGTTTCTGGCATATTTGGCCACATCCTTGATGGGTACGGAGTGAACCTCGCCGTCATCA
Organism: uncultured Methanosarcinales archaeon; assembly: GCA_964498825.1. Taxonomy (GTDB): domain Archaea; phylum Halobacteriota; class Methanosarcinia; order Methanosarcinales; family Methanosarcinaceae; genus Methanosarcina. The sequence continues at coordinate 3,133 of CAZCKG010000238.1, read as the reverse complement.
GTATAGACCCAGAACTTACCCTTGGTAAACTCCATCTTTCGAATATCTTCGATCTTGACCTTAAGAATTTCAGGAATGATCTTGTCAAGCATGACGTCATGATGGAAACTTTCCATACAGAGCAGTCCGACAATAAGCACGATCTTTTCGTTTACATTTTCCCGAATCAGTTTTGCAGAATGGGCCTGGCAGGGAACTCCTATAACTGCAATCCGGTCATACTTTTCAAAGGCCTCCCTGAGAGCAGCAATAACTGGGTCAGACGTATACTTGGTTCCTCTTGTCTTCTCGACATCCTCAGCGCTTGTCAGCAGTACAACTTTAGGTTCCCATTTCTCATTTCTGGTAATCCCGACAGCACAGTCGATTTTATCTTGCTTAAAGAGAGATTTAAGGATGCCGCTGGCTACTCCTCCGTCCTGGCTACCTGCACTGTCCCTGGATTTTGCGGCAAAAAACTTGCGCACATTTGCAAGTTCATTTTCGATAAAGCCGTCTACTACAGGACAGATCCTGCTGCAGGTCAAGCAGCCTTCACAAACGTTGTATCCTGCTCCTTTTTCATACAGGCTAAGATTGTTTGGATCTCTGATTTCTGCCGCTTTCTTTACGGTTACAGCCCCAATGGGACACACGGCTTCGCATGCCCCGCAGGCTGCGCATACGTCATATTCAATGACTTCTGCAATTTTTGGTGGCAATTAGTTACCTCCAATGCCTTGATGTTTTTGCCTTAGCAGCAAGGTGTTTTTAAAAATATAATAAAAATTAAAAAATGGTTATGCAAGATGTAATTAAAAAATTACATCTTTGCAATGATTTCTTTGCCTATAAGCTTTATTGCTTTTTCCTTGTCAGGGCCGATAGGGGATCCGGCTACGATCTGAGTGACTCCGATTGCCTCGAGGTCTTTAATCCTCTTCATGCAGTCTTCTGGAGTTCCGCAGATAGCGAAGGCCTCAATCATCTGTGGGGTAACAAGTCCGCCCATAAGAGATCCGAAGTCTCCCTTGGCAATCGCTGCACCGATCTGGCCCTTTGCCTCAACTGGAATTCCGTGGCGCTCAAGGACAAGGTCAGGTGAACCTGCAACAATGAAAGCGACAACTACCTTTGCAGCATTAACAGCTTTTGCGGGGTCTTTGTCAATGGAGAAACAGGCATATGCAGTGACGTCGACTTCGCTCGGATCGCGGCCGACTTTTGCGGCACCCTTGCGAATCTGTTCCACAGCAACCTCAAAGTCCTTGGGGTGGGAAGCGTTGATAAGAACACCATCTGCAATTTCACCTGCAAGTTCGAGCATCTTAGGGCCCTGTGCACCCATATAGATAGGTACGTTTCCAGCATTGAAAGCGAGCTTGGCACCTGCAAACTTGACCATTTCGCCATCCATGGAGACTTTCTGGCCAGAGATGAAACCTCTGATAGCCTGAATTGCTTCCTTGGTGGTTGCAAGTGGTTTGTCCCATGCAATGCCCATAGCATCGAAGGTTGCCTTGTCACCGGGGCCGAGACCGAGAACTGCTCTGCCACCTGAAATTTCTGCAATTGAGGCAATGCTGGAAGCTGTAATTGCAGGGTTCCTGGTATAGGAGTTTGTAACACCGGAGCCGATCTTGATGCTGTTAGTATTGAGGGCAAGAACGGTAAGAGTAGAGTATACATCACGGTTGTTGTAGTGGTCAGTGATCCAGACGTAGTCGAATCCCTGTTGTTCTGAGAGCTTTGCATAATATGCGATCTTTAAGGCTGGATCGCTCGGCACAAATTCGATTCCGAACTTCATGTGAAATTACTCCTATATTGTTTTGCTAAATGGGTCCTTTCTGTCCCCTAAAGAATCTCTTCCGAATAATAATTAACATCCATTATAATAGATATTAATTACAACCGTCTACTAAGTTCACATAACAGTATTTAAGAGTCTATATATAATTAACTATATTAAATGAATTATATAGATAATTGCAGATAAAAAGGACAATTTAATTATTCTTGCGGCAGAAAACTTTTCAGGACCGACCCATTCAGAAGAAAGGACAAAACGTTAAAAACCTTTTCCAGAAAATGCAATTCCAAACCCTTATTTTGAACGAAAATAACCTGTACGAAGTAAAAGAGAAGGTAACTATTTTTGAGAGAAGTGCCTTCTCTGAAACCAGGAAAAGATTTATATTATAAAAACGATCGGTGCCGAAATCTCCAGTCACTTACTGAAAGAGTAACTTGCAGATAAGAAAAGATAGAAAAGGAAATCATAGCAAAAAAGTTTCAAAACTTTGTCGGAATATAGATAAAAAATATAATAAGAATGAAAAAGATAGGGATAATAATCACATTAATCACATTATTTTTTGAAAAATTCTTGCAATTATACACAAGTAATGATTATTATGTATAAATCTTATATTTTAAAGACAGACAAATTATATATGTATATTATTAATTACAGATTATTTTTGACATATATATTTTTAGACATCAATAAAATCATAAATAATTCAAAAGAATTTTTATAATGTGTGAACCTATCACAAGCCAATAGAATATTGTTCTAAACTACATGGATTCGAAATTTGAAGACCTTTGAAAACTGTCATTAGGCACAATTAATTACAATATGACAGTAATCGAGTTTATTTTAACACATATAAGACCGATCTAGATAAGCTAACAGTTAAAAATATAACCACCTACAAGCGCGTCGTGCGTGAGTGAAGGCGTGTTGACGGAAAGGAAATTGACATATAAACAAAAAAATCGATACTTCTAGGTTTAAAGCGATTCCTGAAATGGTATAGGTTATTAGCCAAGAATCGTGACTACCTAGATCTTCCAAAAGAAATAAAAATTAAAACAACTCCATCATAATCATCTCTTAATATTTTCTTAAGCTTACAAATATCAAAATGCTCGGAATTTGGGCAGTATACCGGCTTCAAGAATACAGGGACCGCATCTAACAATAACGTTTTTGCGATTCTTTGCTGTTTATAATATACAATGCTTGTTTGATGGAATTTGGATAATGGCATTGTTAACAAAATATAGCTGACTCATTTTTCGGTACTTTATTAACAGGTTGTCTGACAATTCAACTTTAAGGCAAAATTATGAAAAGAAAGCATTT
>CAZCKG010000237.1:0-4050 GCA_964498825.1 uncultured Methanosarcinales archaeon | reverse complement strand
GAGTTCATCCTAATATTCAAAATTGGTTTCTTAACACTCTTATATTTTGAATAATTGATCAAGGAGCAATAGCCTTGGCCATTGTACGCGGCTATAAGTATGCACCTTCGGGATAAAAGCAGCGTATAATCTACCACAATTATCCCAGAAACCTAAAATCTTAATGTCGAAGTTCCAGATATGGAACTTCGATGAAATATTGGCTTCTGCACCAGTTAAATTGGCTGGAATTTATGACGAAATCGCATGTCTAGATTTTATATTCCAAATGTGCAAGTCATAATATTTAAAAACAAATCTAACAAATAAGATATATAGTGATATTAGTAGAGCCTATCCCAAAACCCATTTTTATTTCCACATCCATAGGAATTTCATACTATTTTCCTGATCTGTAGCTCAATTGATTACTTAAAAAATCGAAATTGAAAGAGCAATTTTTGAGTTTTGGGATCAGCTCGTAAATAATTAGAGTTATATGTTATTTAATATATGTACACTTATATTTTAAAGGTAGGTAACATGGGATTGTTGAGCGAGTTTAAAGAGTTTCTTTATGAATATAAAGTAATTCCATTGGCAATTGCTTTGATAATGGGTATCGCTTCCACGGCCTTTATAAAATCTTTTGTGGATAACATCGTTATGCCAATAATCACACCTTTTATCCCCGGTGGGGCATGGGAAACTGCAACGGTTTCATTGGGACCCATAGTACTGAGATGGGGTGCCTTTCTGGGAGAATTGATAAACTTTATTATTATCGCATTCGTGGTTTTCCTCATTGCAAAAAAGGTGTTAAATGAAGAAAAAGTGACCAAAAAGTAATTGGAAAACAATCATCTTTTTCTTTTTTATTTATTTCTAATTCAGAACGTCTCCAGTATGCTTTTTCATTTTGTCTAGGCATTAGCCTTCTTGCCTGTAATTACTCACCCAGAGCCTCTACATTCAATTAAAAACAGCTCACTACATCTTTACCTGAAAACAGTGAAAGGTTTCGCAGACAACTCAATGGCGCCAGCTTTCCACAATTATCCCAGAAACCTCTCCAATAACCCAGATCTGGGATATCGGTAAATATTAGCTCTTAGAGTCTGTAAAAAAAGAATCATATTTCTGTTTTACCATTTGCTTCATTATCAGTCATTTTCAACAAAGGATATTTTTTACTCCATTCCGCTATTGCATTAAGAACAGGAAGAAGTCCTTTCCCGCGTTTTGTTAATGAATACTCTACCCTAGGTGGAACTTCAGCATAGATTTTCCGTTCGATGATTGCATGTTCTTCAAGTTTTCTGAGATGCGTTGTTATGGTTTTGGCATTGATTCCTTGCATTTTGCTTTGCAGTTCTGTATATCGAAGAGTACTTTCTCGCAAGTTTGAAATTATAATGAGATTCCACTTATTTCCAAATACTTCAACATACTCATCTATTTTTATGTTACATTTTGATTCATTTTCATGTTTCATGTAAAATTCACCAATACATACTTTTTGGATATATAGTTACAAATGTTATCCTAATGAATATATTAATGTTTAGGTCAAATATTGCCATATAAGTAAAATATTAACATTTGAATAAAATGAGTTCTAGAAGGTAATTTATGACGATAAACGTTGATTCTAATCTGTGCTCACAATGCGGGGTGTGCTCTAAGGTTTGCCCATATGGTATTATCGATCCAGCAAATGAAATACAGCTTCCCCGAGTACATGAGGGGAAGGATGCAGTTTGTGTTTCCTGTGGGCAGTGTGAAGCATTTTGCCCATCCGGAGCGCTTATGCTTGCTGATGGGAATAATAAAGCTCATGAAAGTGTAATTCCAAAAGGATTGATTTCTCCCGAAAATCTTGGCCGCTTTCTCAAAAGCCGGCGTTCGATCAGGACATATAAACAGACACAAGTACCTTGTACAACTATTGAGTCGATCTTAGACATTGTCAGATATGCCCCCTCTGGTGGAAATAGTCAATTGGTTGAATGGCTTGTTATTCATGATCCTCAAGTGGTGCGAGAGATTGCTGAACGTACTATTGATCGGCATAGGGAATTAGCTAATAACGGTAATTCCGTGTTTTCCTCCTATGCCTCAATGATGGTTGATGCGTGGGATAAAGGAAATGATATGATCTGTCGAGGAGCTCCGCATATGATTATCGCCCATATTGCTGAGGACAAACCAATGACCATGATTGATGCGATTATTGCATTGACTTACTTCGAAATTGCAGCACAAGCCTTTGGTGTAGGAACTTGTTGGGTTGGAGCTGCCTTACTAGCTTTTCAAGAGCAGCCGTCTATCCTTGAATATCTGAATCTACCGAAGGGACGGAAACTTGTATTTCCTATGCTTTTTGGATATCCTCAGCACACGCCTCAATTAATTCCCCGGAGGAGTTTTCCTCACGTTACATGGAGATGATTTAAGATATGTTCAGAGAAATTGGAGGCGTTAGAAATGAAGTTGATGAGACTTCCCAAATCCTTTCACTTTTCAGAGATAGTATCAGCGAGATATCCCTTAATGAGTCTGAGTCAATTCCTGCATACTTCAAACCCGAATATTCCCATTACCTTGTGGTACATACTCCTTTAAAATATAAAGGTCCTGAAAATAGAACCGAGTGGAACCTGCGGTTTTGTAGAGATGTCGGAGTTTCAGTTGTTGAACTTTTGACAGTAAAAGCTGGTATTGCTTACGTAAGAGGGTTGATGGCAGTTAATGGATCAAAAATCTATGCAATCCTTCCCTTTACATCAATAGATATAGAAAGAGCGGAAAAGGCAAAATTTCCTGAAGATCAGATCTCACTCGTTCGAGCAAGAGTACTCCCTGCTGTGCTTCAAGAGATAAAAGGGGAAACGATTCTGGATATAGGCAGTGGGTTTGGAACACTAACTCTTGAAATTGCAAAAAATAACCCTGATTCAAAGATATATGGTGTCGATATTCACGACTCTCATACTTATCAGGCACAAATGAATGCAAGGATTCTCGGTGTACCGAATCTGGAGTTCAAGACAGGCAGCATATATGCACTTCCTTTTAAGAGTGACTCTATGGATGCTGTCACCTGTTTTTACATGCTTCATCACCTTGAAGATTTAAAACTAGCCCTGATGGAAATCAAGAGAGTATTAAAAAAAGGCGGGATATTAACAGCAGTAGAGCCTTTTGAACATCAATATCATCATGGACCTCATCTCTCTCAAATTGAATGGAAAGAACTTTTCGAAAAAACAGGCTTCTATGTGGAGACTCAAAGCTATGAAGGAGCAGTAGTCATGAAGATCAAAAAGTAGGTATACTATATTAGATCATAGTTTAAACACTTAGTATTCTATGATGTTTGGAAATAAGGATAAAAGATTGGGGATTGGATCTATGTTCTTTCTGTAACACATTTATCACAGATCATACGCTAACCGATGACAAATGAAAAGATTTCACATTTTATCTCTGAATTTGTATGATTCCTTGCCTGCGTCAGCCTCTTCACTCATCTCAGAGCCTGAATATTGACACCGTTGTGCCAGATCTGGCACAACAAGGAAACATAACCTTGAGGCCCTAAATGAAACAAAGGATACAGATTTAAATTTTCGTTTTACTCATTTTAATTGCTTACTCATTTTAATTGCTTATAGAGCCTTTAGGAATATATTGGTCCATTTTGTTACGAACGATAGCCTTGAGCATTATACGTGACTTCTAGGAATATGTGCGTGGATAGATATGTACATTTTTCAGGGAAGAAGCAAGAGAGGTGGCGCGAACATACCTCGTTGCTTTCAGCATTTTTCTCCAGTGCAACTCTAATTAATAATTTGAAATCATACAATTCATGTATAAAATCCTACACTTTTTGTGATAGAGCCTGTTTCAAAATTTTATATTATTTGACTTTATATTATATAGGGAATTAGCATACATTTTGAAGAACTTACAGATGCTCAATGGGCTCATATTCATCCACATCTTCCTCTCCAACCGAAGGTTGGGAGGAAGAGAGTAAATGATCGTCAGATCATTAACGGAATT
>CAZCKG010000236.1:0-4058 GCA_964498825.1 uncultured Methanosarcinales archaeon | reverse complement strand
CACCTCGGCCAGCGAGCATATACCCGTCTGTCTGGGAATTTTTCTTATAACCCAGGTAGGCAACATAAAAGGTGGCTGCAAGATAAATGAGAACAAAAATGATAAGAGTTAAAGTACTGACTGCCATAAAAACCATTCCAGAGCAATATTGATTTCTTTTCTTCTCAGGTTAATCAAAAAATCTACTTAAGCGGGAAATAAAATTCCAGCAATGTCAGGTTTACTGGTCCTGGACCTCTGGTTTCTTAGCATTGCTCTTTACAGGCTGTTCTTCTTCGCTTCTCCAATGAAAAGCCCCGTAAATCATGCACCCGAGTGCACTAAGTATACTGGCAAGGTATGCAAGCCATATCTGAGGATCATCGATTCCTAACATCTACAACACCTTCCTAAAGAATATATTGATAATCGTTAACATGATACTTGGTAGCACAGTACATTTTACTCTTTTTGTTATTTAAACATATTGAGTAGGGTAAATTCCAATATAATGTAATGATTGTAAAATAAAAAATCAAGAATGTATTCTAAAAATCAAAAGTAGATCATTATGCTCTTGTTTGATATTAATTAATCTATAATGGTATCGAAAAAACTAACGGAATAAAGAATATAAGAGATATCTTTGAAAACAGCAGAATATTCTTGAAATTAATTTTTCAGGTAGTAAAATGACTTTTGTGGGAAAGCAGAAAAATAAAGGAAGTCAAAAATCCGGAATGTAAATACAGTATGCAGGAGAGAGAATCTTTTCTGGATTCTTTCTCCTTTTTAAGTAATTCAGTTTTCTCCGTTGAATGCCTGTTTCATATTGATTGCATGTTTTATTTTACTTCTCAGTGCATTCAGTAATTTCTCCGCTGAGATTTTCCCTGAGAATCTCAATGGCTTTGTTGAAATCATCTGTCTGGCCGAGAACCCACATCAATTTAACAAGAGCAGTCTCAGGCAATGTGTCTTCCCCTTCGATTGCGCCAGCTTTCAGCATATCACGTCCGGTATCATAGACGCGGTCACAGATCCTGCCGTTAAGGCACTGGGATGTCACTATTACAGGCATCTTTGCACCCGTGGCTTTTTGAATAAAAGGAATCCATCTGGTAGAAACGTGTCCGAGCCCCGTTCCTTCAAGGACCAGTCCTCTGTAGCCGTTGTCGATATAACAATCAAGAACTGAAGGGTCTGAACCAGGGGTAAACTTTACGAGAGCACATTTTGGCTCCATTCCAGGCTTGAATTTAAGGGTTTTTTCTCCACGTCTGGTGTAGTCAATGAAAGTTTTTATTTCTCTTGCATTGTAGTCTACTACTCCTATCGGAAGGGAGTTTACGGACTTGAAGGCATCCCTGCGAGAAGTATGCATTTTCCGGACTTTTGTGCCGCGGTGAATTTCACAGAAATTATCAGAAGTTGTACCGTGCATTACAACCGAGACCTCGGCAATATCGCTTATGGCAACTAAAGCTGCGCAGATCGCATTCATGGCATTGTCGCTGCTTGGACGGTCTGCACTTCTCTGGGAACCTACCAGAACAATAGGTACAGGCGTCTCTATCATGAAAGAAAGGGCTGCAGCAGTGTACATCATGGTGTCGGTACCATGCGTAACGAGTATCCCTTCGGCTCCGGCTTCAATTTCTTCCACAACTGCCCGTGCAAGGTTCTGCCAGGATTCCGAGTCCATGTTTTCCGAGAGGATGCTTGAGATAACCCTGCCTTTGAAATCGGCTATTTCTTTAAGTTCGGGAATTGCGGCAAGGATATCGTCAGCAGTGAACTGGGATGTTACTGCTCCTGTCCGGTAGTCGATCTTGCTGGCAATTGTTCCGCCTGTGGAAAGAATTGCAACTTTCGGAAGTTTTTTCCCGGATTTTGAAGAGGCCTCTACAATTGCTTTGGACTCTTTCCCTCCATTTTTGCCTCCGTTTGCAGCTTCCCCATTGCTTTCCAGAAGGGTTATCCGGACTTTATCTGTGGAAAAACCGGCATTATACCCGCTTTTCATTTTTATTGTAATATATCCTTCCATGGAAGGCATCACTTTGCCTTCGTAGACTGTGCCGTTCTTCTCAATACGTACCCGGTCGCCCTGTTTGAACTCCATGAATAATCCCTTTTATGTTGATTTTTAGAGATAATGTATAGATAATCGGTATTCGTGTAATACTAAGAGGTCAAAGTAATATTAAAACTAAATGTGTTTTTTCGTGCTTAAGCTCTACCAAATTATTCAAACCTTCCAAGATCATTCAGACTTTCCTGTGCTCATCAACTTCTGAAAGCAAATTTTCAAAAGCAGAATCTACAATGTCCTTGAGGGTCTCAATCTCCTGCTTATTAAGTTCGAGCTCCGTCTGCCGTTTTGAAAGGTAACGCTGCATTTCCTCCGGAGCAGGCCCTCCAATCACTTTTCTCCTTTTTACGTTTGAAACCGGATTAAGGGCTTCCTTTACCATATTTCCTGTCAGACCCCTTCCAGAAAGCGATTCTCCCAGAACAACCTCGGAAACCGAATCAATCATTTCCATTGTAGGTTTTTCGCCGTCTTTTGCCAGCATTCCGACTATCTGGTGGGCAGTCCTGAAAGGAATGCCTGTTTCCCTGACAAAAGTATCTGCAAGTTCAGTGGCTGTTGTAAAACCTGTGACGGACTGGGCTGCAAGCACTTCAGAACGGACTTTCATGGTCCTTACCATCCCTCCCATTATCCGTACAGACGCTCTGACAGTTTCAACCGAGCGCCAGATATTCGGAGTAGCTTCCTGAAGGTCCCGGTTATAACTGAGGGGCAGACCTTTACAGATCGTAAGCAGAGACATCAGAGCTCCGACAGCTACTCCGGTTTTTCCGCGCATAAGTTCTGCAGTATCAGGATTTTTCTTTTGAGGCATGATTGAAGAGGTAGAAGCGTAAGTATCGTCCAGTTCTATAAAATTAAATTCGGATGAAGACCAGATTACGAGTTCTTCAGCCATCCGGCTGAGGTTTATCATAAGGTTTGTAAACACGGATGCGCACTCAATAAGAAAATCCCTGCTGCTGACAGCATCCATAGAATTTTCCAGCAAGCCTTCAAAGCCCAGGAGTTCTGCAGTCCGTTTCCTGTTAAGGTCAAAACCTGTTGAAGCAAATGCAGCAGCTCCGAGGGGACAGAGATTTACCCTGGAAAAGGCATCCTGAATCCTGTCGAAATCCCTGCCAAAGGCTGCTTCATGAGCACACAGGTGATGGGCAAGGGTTGTCGGCTGAGCATGCTGAAGGTGGGTAAAACCTGGCATAAGGGTACTGGCATGCTTTTTTGCAAGGCCGATAAGTGCATTTCTCAAGTAGAAGATTTCTTCAAGCAGTCCCATAAGCTCTTCTCTAAGAGCAAGCCTTATGCAGGTTGCAACCTCATCATTTCTCGAGCGTCCGGAGTGCATCCTGCCTCCTACATCTTCTCCGACCATATCGATGAGTCTGGACTCAAGGGAAATATGGATATCTTCATAACTGAAATCCAGTTTTTCCATACCTTCTTCTCTGATTTTCAAAAGCCCACTCAGGATTTTGCTGCAGTCATCCGAATTTATAATACCCTGTTCCTTTAACATAACTGTGTGAGCAAGGTCCACTGCAATATCAGCGTCAAAAATCCATCTGTCCGCCTCCATTGAAGAGGTATAACGTAAAATCTCCTCGTCAGGAGCGGCTTCCAACCTGCCTCTGCGTAAAATGTTGCTCATGGTTTTTCCTCTTTGTGATCTTATTTAATGAACCTGTATATGTAAAAATCTTAATTGGAATAATATGCTGGTAGAGTAATAATCAATGCTTGATCTAGTAGAGTAATAATCAATGCCTACAGTAGCTCAATTTCTGTGTAATATGCACTGAATTATGGTGTTTGAAGAGTAATAATGCCTATAAGATTAAAAATATCTTTGAGTCAGAGACATTAAAATATGTAGCGTCGTATTATTCCGAACACTTAAATATGAATCGGTTTCAGGGAGTTTTCCTGCAAGATTTTTATGTCCGTTGAAATCCTGCATTTTTTAGCTGTTCTCGATTAAATT
>CAZCKG010000235.1:0-4065 GCA_964498825.1 uncultured Methanosarcinales archaeon | reverse complement strand
GAGCAAATTATTATAAACATATACCTATAATTATTTACAGATCATTTTCGTGACATAGCAGATATTTACACGTTTTTGTCACATTGGATCAAACCGTAATTTTATCGAATAAAAACTAGATTTTTGCAGCAGTATAAATATGCAAAATTACTTCACAAAATCAAGGAATTAATTCCAGGAAAATTACCAAAATTCTGCGATCGATTGCTGATTTGACTTACAGAGGATTTTCAACACACATTTTCTTTAAGGCCATCGGTCTGATTTAATAATAATGTCAGTTATCTGTAGAAGTGAATTAGATAAGTATTGGAATTTTAAGGCAGTTTGGTACATAGATTGACATCTCAAATCAATGCATTTTTTGACTTTATCCATTAAAATCGGAGAAAAGTAGATGAGAAATGATATTAGAAATTCTGGAATTGATACTATTGGAAATGTGCCCTGGGGAACACATTTCTGTCAATTTTACCAGACAAAAGAAGATTTGATGGATACACTTGTTCCTTATTTGAAAGCAGGACTGGAAAATAACGAGCTTTGCATATGGATTACATCAGAATCTCTAAGTGTGGAAGAGGCAAAAGAGTTCCTGAGAAAGGCTATTTCTGATATTGATATCTATCTGAAGAAGGGGCAAATTGAGATTACTTCTTCTGACAATTGGCATATAAAAGATGATGTTTTCGACTTACACAGACCATTAGCCAGCTTGCTTTGCAAAATAAATCAATCATCAGGCAGTGGTTATGATGGTTTGAGATTGATCGAGGATATTCCCTGGCTGGAGGGGAAAAACTGGAGCGATTTAATTGATTACGAGAGAAGAATAAATTCTGCTAGGGGTAAATACCCGATAATAGCTCTGTGCACTTATTCCCTTGAAATGTTCAGTGCAACCGATATAATGGATATTGTTGCAAATCATCAATTTTTTTTGGTTAAGAAAGAAGGAAAGTGGAAGCAGATAGGTACCTCAGGCAGGAAAAGTACTGCCGAGTGCAAGTTAACTGAGCAGGAGTTGCAGGAAAGTGAAGAGCGTTACAGGATGCTTTTCACAAACATGACCGATGGCTTCGGTCTTTTAGAGATTATCTATAACACTGATGGTAAGCCTTGGGACTATCGTTACCTTGAGGTAAACCCTGCTTTCGAGCTCAGTCTGGGTGTAGAAAGGGAACAGATGTTAGGCAGGACTATGCTGGATGTATTTCCAGATGTGAGCCCTATAGCGATTGCAAAGTACGAAGACGTTGCGCTCTCAGGAAAGTCAATTCACTTTGAGATATTTAGCCAAATATCGCACAAATATTTAGACATTTATGCATTCAAACCTGAGAAAGGAAAGCTAGCGCTGATTCTTAGAGATATCACAGAACGTAAACTGATAGAGAAAGAACTACAAGAAAGTGAGAGAAAATACCGCAATATCATAGAAACAGCCAGCGAAGGTATATGGATAGGTGATTCCGAAGCCAGGACGACATATGTTAATAAAAGAATAGCTGAGGTGTCAGGATATACTCAGGATGAGATGATTGGCAGATATCCATGGGATTTTACTGATGAAGGAAGTAAGTCGGTTATTAAAAAGAATATTGAAAAAAGACGGCAGGGTATCGATGAAAGCTATGAGTTTAAATTCCTGCGTAAAGACGGTTCCCCAATATGGACAATTGTAAATTCTAAGTCCCTCTTTGACAGCAATGGCAAATTTATTGGCTCCATGAGTATGCTCACCGACATTACCAGGCGAAAAGAAGTAGAGGCTAAATTAAAAGAGACATTAGACAATTTAGAAAACTCAGTCAAAGAACGTACAGCCGAGCTTGAGAAAGCTTACAATTCATTGAAAGAAAGCGAAAAGAGTCTTGCCGAAGCTCAAAAAATGGCTCATATTGGAAGCTGGGAGTGGGATATTAGAGCTGATGAAGCATACTGGTCTGATGAACTATATCGCATTTTCGGACGTGATCCTCAAGAATTCGCACCACCTTACAGCGAATATTTAAGTTACATACATCCCGATGATCGAGCTTATTTTGATAATGCTACTAAGAAAGCTGTAAATGGAAAAACTTACAGCATTGATTACAGGATTATACGGGTTGATGGGGAAGAACGCACCATACACATGCAATCACACGTTATTTTTGATGAAGAAAATATCCCTATTCGAATAAAAGGAACAATTCAGGATATTACCGAGCGCAAGCAAATGGAGGAAGCATTGCGTCAGAATAAGGTGCTGCTTTCTGCTTTTCTCGAACAATTGCCGGTAGGTCTTGGACTTGCTGATACCAACGGACACTGGTTGATTACTAACAGCGTTTTACGTCGCTTTGTGGGCAAATTTATTCCATCACTGGATCCTGAAAATAGCTGGCGTTGGCGGACTTGGGGAGTTGATGGCAGCCTGCTTAATCAGACCGAATGGCCAAGCATGAGAGCACTGCGAGGAGAGAACATAACTCCAGGGCTAAATTTCCTGTACACCTCCGACACCGGACTGGAGATATGGACGCGGGTAAGCTCGGTTCCTTTCCGCAACGAAGCTGGAGAGATTGCAGGTATTATCACCGTCATTCAGGATATTGATGAGCAAAAGAAGGCTGAAGAAACCCTGGCAAAAATAGACAAAATTCGCATAAAAGAAATTCATCACAGAATTAAGAACAATCTGCAGGTGATTTCATCCTTACTTGATCTTCAGGCAGAAGAATTCTCTCATATTGAAATTTGCAGGACTCCGGAAGTTGTAGAGGCTTTTATGGAAAGCCAGAGCCGAGTAATTTCCATGGCTCTTATTCATGAAGAACTATATAAGGGAGACAAAATTGATACACTTGACTTTGCAGCTTATGTGAAGAAGCTAACTGAAGATCTTTTCAGTTCATACAACCCCGGGAATATGGATATAAGCTTCAAGCTGAACCTTGAGAAGGTTTATCTTGGAATGGATACTGCAATACCTCTTGGAATTATTATAAACGAGCTGGTTTCAAACTCCTTTAAGCATGCTTTTTCTGCTGAACAGAAAGGAGAAATTCAAATAAATCTTCGCAAAAATGAAACTTTCGTCGCCAGAAAAAACACTTTAGGTCTGGATGAGGGCTGCATGGAAAAAAATGGTTTCCGTTTTATACTTGAGATATCGGACAACGGAAAAGGATTTTCGGAAAAAACAGATTTTAAAAACACGGACTCTCTGGGCTTTCAGCTCGTAAATGTTCTTATTGAACAGATTGAGGGCTATATAGAGCTTAAAAGAGATCAAGGAACAAAGTTCACTATATGGTTTAGCGATATAGAAAGATGAGATATGATTCAACCGTTTTATTAAGCTCGGCAACTTAATCTGTCAACATTCTTCATCTATCTGAAGTCTGATTTCTTTGGCATCAATACAAGCATTTTCGCTGCTTTGCCATTGATATCAGTATCCTCGTTATTGATATTCCGGCGGACTGTCAAGATTCTCTGTTGTTTCACAAATATTCCGGATTTATCAAATTCTAAGTCTCCAGCCTGTATTATTTTTGCTATGCTGTCAAAGATCGCCAGATCATCCTCGGCAGAATCACCTTTTTTCGGCTCATAATACTTGGTAGTCAGGGTAAAACCTCAGTTTTGTTCAACCTAATAAATCACGGATCATGTTGTCTCGAATAAACCATAAACCTTTGAGATCACCATATGTTCCAAAATCACTCGATTGCAGGCACATTTCCGGCAATTCAGCTATGTTTTCCTCTGGGAATGGAATGCTCTGTTTTTACATCCAGGGAGCAATAGTTTAGATTTTCTACTCCTGCTTTCAGTTCAGGAAGAAGAAATACCATTTCGTGTTGCATCTGGTTCATACAGGCATATACTCTGATCCATCGCTGATCATTACTTGCCCAATACTCATATATCCAGGGATCAAATAGTTTTTTGTATCAAAGAAGGTAGCAAAACCTTAACGTACGCAGGCAGGAATTCTATGATTTCTTAAAACAGCGAAGCATGAGGGATAAATCTCTGCAATTACCGAGCAAACGATTCTCACAGCTTCTGGAT
>CAZCKG010000234.1:0-4071 GCA_964498825.1 uncultured Methanosarcinales archaeon | reverse complement strand
AAAACATCCTGATGCTTATTTACCTTAAATATCATCTATGTTTCGGAATTTCATGAGGATTGGGTCCTTAGCATCGACTTCTTTGTATAGCTCTGCAGATTCTGCTTTATACGCTTCGGCTTCTGCAGTTTTGCCTGTTTTAAGGAGCAGGTTTGCATATTCTTTTAAAATTTTAGCTTTATCTTCAAGGTGATAAACGCTTTCAGGTTCTTTTTCACGGAGTTCTGAATTTATGGCAAGAGCTTTTTCAAAGGCATCTTTTGACTTTTCGAACTCGTTAAGGGCAGAATACGACACCCCAAACCCTGCATACAGGTCCAGTTTCTTAGCCTTCAAGTCTGAGTCTTCAGGAGAAGCTTCAGTCAATCTTTCAAGGACTGAAAATGCGGCTTTGTAGCTTTCAATGGCTTCTTCGAAGTTTTCCATGCCATGATGCAGGAGACCGAAATCATAAAGGGCAGAAAAGAGGCCATCAAGATTGCGGAAATTCTCGGGTTCTTCTTCACAGGCTTCTTCGTAGTATTTATGGGCAAGTCTCAGGTAGGGTTCGGCACTCAAATATTTTTTAGAACGCAGGTAGCCAAAACCACGCAGCTGAACTTCAGTGGCCATGCGTCTTCTTGTGGAAGAACTTTCCCTGCCAAACATAATTTCTGAAAACGTCTCTACGGCATTTGAATGAAACCTCTTTGCCTGCTTCATATCGCCAATCTTTTCGAAAAGAACTCCGAGTTCGCTGAAGGTATTTCCAAGATCACGTATGTGGGTCCAGTCCTTTGGAAATCTTTTTGTAATCTCAAGTTGGAATTCGAGTACACGCTGCTGGAAAAGAATTGAGGCTTCATAATGCTTATGGATCTTATTCAGTTCTGCAATATTTTTTAGAGTTTTAATATGATCCGATAGGGAGAGAAAGTCTTCCGGAGCCCGTTCTACTGCCTTACCAGTAATTTCAAGAGCTTTTTCGTAGTACTGCAGTGCAGAAATTTCATCATCTCCGAAATAAAGATCTCCAAGTTCATTGAAGGTTTCTGCAATATAGAGTTCATATTCCGTTTCTTCTGGAGATTCGGAAAGAAGCCTTTTGTATATCTCCATTTCTTTTTCATAGTACTCTTTTGCACTTTCCGGATCTTCATTTTCAGCATAGAGATTAGCAATGTGGGCAAATGTCTCGGCTATATTCAGCTCATTATCCACCTCATCAATTTCAGATTCTATCAGAGATTCATAGATTTCTATTTCCTTCATATAGCATTCCTTTGCTTTTTCCACAATAGAAATATCCATGAAATTTTCAGCAAGTTCTTCAAATATATCGACAAGGCGGTAGCTGTACCCCGGATCTTCAGGACGCTTTCCGATAAGTTTAGTATTATTTTCCAGGGCTTTTTCGTAGTAGAATTCTGCCTTTTCTAACTCTTCTGAATCGGAATATAAAGTCCCCATGTCCCGGTAAATTTTTCCCTGGTTCATGATAATTGAAAAGTCTTCAGGATCCTTTTGGAGGTGTTCTTCAGCAAGTTCAAGGGCCACTGAATAGTAGTATTTAACTTTATCAATTTCTTCAGTTTTTGCGTAAAGTTTCCCTAAATAGTCGTGAGAGAAAAGCAGGAAATTAAGGGCAAGTTTGTTTTCCGGATATTTTTCGTAGATATTTTTATAAACAGCATACACCTGTTCGTAAGTGTTTTTTGCCTCTTCGAATAGTCCTTTTTCCAGGCAAGCTTCTCCAGTCCTTCTTACAATATTGTCCATCCTGAGGTAATTTTCCACATCTTCCGGGTCTGATTCAATTCTTTTTTCACAGTACTTCACGATGTCCGGTACAAGAGTAATTTGTTTTTCAAGGTCTTCTGCTATATTATAACAGACCCAGATATTTTCCATTGTTTTCAGGTAATTGGAGAGATATTCCGAGTTTTCAGGGCTCTTTGAGAGCAGATTTTTATACGCGGTATGAATTTTTTCAAAATTTTTCCCGGCCTTTTCGCAAACCTGCCGGGCTTTTGCAACGCTGTCTAATTCTTCAAGCGTTTTTCCAAGCTGGTCGATGTTACTGTACAGGATTTCCTGGTGGCTGGTCTTTTCCATATCTTCGAAAAACAGATCTGAGGAAAGATCCAGAGCTTTCTCATAAGTCTCCATAGCTTCCTCCAGCCTGCAGGAAGCGTCAAGGATCTCACCCTTTGCCATCAGCGCCCAGCTAACGAGGTCCGGAACATTTGCTTTTTCCGCAAGCTTCTGGGCTTTGTCGGCCTTTTCAAAAGCCTGAATGTAATCTTCTTTTTCAATCAGGGCAGGGATAATGTTTAAAATTCGAATAGCAGTATCTATTGCCTGTCTGGACATATAAGTAAATCGGAATCTGGATAATTATACCTGTCGTCGGCTCTCCATTTCTTTTTGAAGAGTCCTGAAATCTGCTCTGAGGCTGAAATCTGAAAAGTAAGGGGCTTAAATCTTCAGTCTTTTCCTTTATCCTTCAGTTTTTATCCTTTTCCTTTACCCATCAACCTTTCGTTTGCGGTCAGGATTTCGACTCCAAGGTCGCTGAAATCTCTGTCGTGAGTTACGAAGACCATATTTTTTGCGTTACAGATCTGGGCAAAGAGGAGGTCATTGAAATCGTATTTTCCCTGCTCGAAGAGGTCCATAACTGCAGGGAGGTCTATGACTTGCATTTCAGGGTCGCAGGTCAGAGTATTTCTGAGTATTTTTCTTATGTTCGAGGCGATTTCCTGAGCAATGCCCCTGTAGGCAAGGGAGTTTCGAAAATCTTTGTATCTTGTGATGTCGGACTGCTGCTTGAACTCTATTCTTGAGAAAGCATTGATGAATTCTGAAATTATCAGGCAATTTATGTAAATTGTGCCTCTTGAGTCCCTGATCCTTTTTAATGCCCTCGAATAAATGTCAGACTTCTCATCAGGCCAGCCAATAGGGCCGTAAATATATAGCCAGATATTGGTATCAAAGAAATAATTCTTCTCTTCGGGAAAATCATAGTTCTCTATGGAATGGATTTTTACAGGAGCGGGTTTTGCGCGTATAGGTCTGCCAGGAACAATTCTAGGGCGGCGCACTACAGGAAATACGGTTGCACGATGGGAACTCGCTCTTTCAGGCATCTTCGCCTCCCAGCACGTCTCTGAGGGCTTTTCTGCAGGAATATGCGTTCTCAATGTATGTTTTTGCCCGCTCGATAACCCTTTTAAGAATAACTTCATCTTCCTCGGAAATGTCAGTAAACGAAAGACTACTCTCAATTAGCTCTGGAGGAAAGCACCCGTAAAGCTGTCCCACTGCCGCATTCAAAAAAGCAGGAGTCAGGTCGTCTATTCCTGAAAAAGAAAGTTCCACCTTCTTCTTCTCGCAGAGAGCAGCCTCAATTCTGTCGTGAACCTTCCGGCCGTCACAGGCAGCAACACAGCAATCATCTCCGGCAGTTTCCATAACTATGATTTTTATTTGTTCTTCCATAGGCATTCCCATATGTTTATTCTCATAATGGTTTAAAAAGTTCAAGGTTTAAACCGAAAAATCTGGTTTTCACACATCAGTAGCTCTTTTAAACAGGAGCCATCCTTTTTCTTCTTTCCCGTATTTTGTCCTGATCAAAACGTAATCTCCTTTCAACTCTTCTCCGTGAAGTGTCACAACAATTTCTTTATCTTCACGTTTCAGAAGCTCAAAAGTCCCTTCATCCCAGATCTCTACCTTTCCGGCTCCATACTCTCCTTTGGGAATCTCCCCTTCAAAATCAGCATATGCCAGAGGGTGGTCTTCTGTCTGGATGGCAAGCCTTTTTACGCCTGCCTTTTTTGGCGGCTCTTTTGGAACAGCCCAGCTTTTCAAAACCCCATCCATCTCCAGGCGAAAATCATAATGCAGATTCCGTGCATCATGTCGATGGACTACAAAAATAGGCTTGTCGGAATTTTCTTTCAGATCCCTGGCGCGAGGCTCAGATGTTTTTTCGAAATGTCTCTTCTTCTCATATTCTTCAAGCATGGAAGGTCAATAGAAAATATGGCTTGATGAGTATAAAGAATCGTAGGAGAAACTCAG
>CAZCKG010000233.1:0-4076 GCA_964498825.1 uncultured Methanosarcinales archaeon | reverse complement strand
GACATTCAACTTATATTGGTTCAAGCAAATATCCACTCAGGATCTAAGATATATTTCCGTAATTTGAAAATATATCTTCAGAATGCGGGAGAATGACAGAAACTTCCAATTTCTATATTGTTTTAGGATAGATAATGGTCCTGAATAAAAAAATAGAAGTTAAATCAATTAAGCTCTGAAAAGAAAATGAATTCTATACAGGAGAGTGTAAAAGTATGGTAAGCAAAGAATATGTTAAGGGGGACCTTCCTGAGAAGGCTGCAATTTTGCAAAGAGATGGAGAAACCTATGCAATTGCTCCACATATTCCCGGGGGAATTGTATATCCAGAGACTTTGAGAAAGATAGCTGATATTGCAGAGAAATATGGGGCTGCAGCCCTCAAAATCACCTCTGCCCAGAGAATTGCAATTGTGGGGCTAAAAGAAGAGGACCTGGATGCTGCCTGGGGAGAGCTGGGTCTGAAGCCAGGAGCTGCTATAGGGCTCTGCGTTCGCAGCGTAAAAATCTGTCCTGGAACCACCTTCTGTAAAAGAGGAAAGCAGGATGCAGTAGGGCTTGGCCTGAAACTTGATGAAAAATACCATGGAATGCAGCTTCCCTCTAAATTCAAGATGGCGGTTTCGGGTTGTCCGAATTCCTGTTCCGAACCGAGCATAAAAGACATAGGAATCATGGGCACTCCCAAAGGATATACCCTGTCAGTTGGAGGAAGCGCAGGACCACGTCCAAGGCTCGGAGATATAGTAGCAAAGGATCTTTCCGAAGAGCAGGTACTGGACCTTGTTGAGAAGATAATTACCTTCTATAAGGGATATGGGAAGAAGAGAAGAATTGGGGAAGTACTGGACGAAATAGGAATTGAGAAATTTAAAGCCGAGGTCGGACTATAACCTGCGTTGTTAGACAGAATAAATTGACTTAGGGAAAATTTGATTTTTGGATAGCTTTATGAGCTTTATAGAATATCCAGAATCAAAAAAATTTTCCAACTTTTCTTTTTTATATTCACTTCGTTTTATTTTATTTATATTTGTAAATCAATCTTCTTCATTTCAAGAATTCACATTTCATTATTCTTCAGCTGAATTCTTTACAATTCCTTTGAAAACATTTCCGCAAGATTTATTTATAAGCTGTGTATTATAATTATACCATTATATTTATTGAATTCAAAGTTTCTTTTTATGCTCGATGACTTACACGCCTGTGATTTTAACGGCTCTTGCGGGCTTTTCAGTGTACTGATTATTAATGATAATGTTTAAATATAATAGATACAAAGACTAACAGACTATTCAAACCTTATACAGACAGTCGCTACGGTTATCATTCTGTCTTTACTGTTATTGATGTTCTGTAACTAATATGACAATCCTAAAGCAGTATTAATTTTTAGTTTTTACCCATCTATAAGGAGGAAGAAATTATTAGCAGCGAAATGGCATATTTCTCTGGACTTACTGATGCACTGAGAATTACGTTTGTTCAGATAATGATACTCAGCACAATAGCCATTGTGGTCTTTTTATATGGTATGATTATAAACTTCCAGAAGTGGGGATCAGGAGCAACAGGTTACGCCCTTGAGCCTCAGGAAGGGAAAAAAGGAAGCGCAATCAGGTTCTTAAAAACCTGGTGGGCACAGGTCACTGCAGAATCTCATCATCATGGAAAGCCCATTTTAGAGGTTCTCATTCTTGACATTCTCTTCCAGAGAAGAATTCTCAAAAGAAGCCCTCTTCGCTGGTTCATGCACTTCACTATCTTCGCAGGCTGGATGACCCTTTTTGCTCTTTCAGGAATGATGTTTGCAGTCGAAATGACTGAAAAGATCGGAATTGAACTTCCTTTTACCCCTGCCGAATTTAGAGAAATTCTCTCCATCCCTAACTATATCTTTGGATACGTCCTGCTTATAGGAGTCCTCATTGCATTAGTTAGAAGACTGTTTGTTTCCGAAGTCAGGGAAGTTTCCATTATGTATGACTGGATCCTGCTTGGAGGAGTTTTCCTGGTCACGATTTCAGGTTTTGTTGCCGATGGAATCAGGACCGGAATTATCTGGGGCTTTGGGCTTGACCCGGTAACTGCACCACCAGCAGCTCTCTTCCACTCAATAATTTCCCTGTTCTTCTGTATCGCATATATCCCATACAGTAAATATATTCACGTAATCGCCACACCTCTTGCAATCCTTGCAAATAAAGGAGGCGAATAAACACATGGCAAAACGTAACCCCTCAATTGATACAAAGAACCTCACCGCAGTCCAGCTTATGGAGCTTGACTCCTGCACCCGTTGCGGTGAATGTGTAAAATGGTGTCCGACTTATGCTGCTTCCGGCCAGAAACCAGGATTAGCTCCAAGAGACAAGATCCTGCGCTGGAGGCAGTACATGAACAAATCCTACGGAGTTAAAGCAAAGCTTTTTGGTCCGGAGGAAATCCCTCAGTCACAACTTGAAGAATTCAAAGACGATGTACACGGCTGTACCACCTGTGGTATCTGTGCAACTGTTTGTGAATCGGGAATCAACACTGTGGAACTATGGGAATCCCTGAGAGCAAATCTTGTGAAGAAAGGTATAGGTCCTTATGGGAAACAGAACATGTTCCCAAAACTTATTGGCCAGTACCACAACCCTTACCTGAAGGATCAGAAAGACAGGCTTGCCTGGGTTCCCCCAGACGTGAAAATTGAAGATAAAGCAGATATTGTATATTTCACTGGCTGTACTGCAGGGTACAATCAACTCGCTTTAGCCTTTGCGACCTCACGTGTGCTCAACAAGCTGGGAATTAAGTTTACCATGCTTGGGGAAGAAGAATGGTGCTGCGGCTCAGCTCTTATCAGGACAGGACAGGCACATATCAATGATGTACCCCGTGAAGTTGCAAAACATAACGTCGAAGCAATCAAGAAAAAAGGTGCCAAAAAAGTCCTCTTTGCGTGTGCAGGCTGTTTCCGTGCCGCAAAAGTAGACTGGCCAAGACTCCTCGGTCAGGATCTGCCATTTGAGGTTGTCCACGTTTCAGAGTTCCTTGCAGGTTTGATAAAGGAAGACAAAATTAAATGGGTAAAGCCTATTAACAAGACAGTTACTTACCACGACCCCTGCCACCTGGGCCGCCATGTTGGCGTCTTTGATGCCCCAAGATATGTGCTATCCCATATCCCTGGTGTCACATTCGTCGAAATGGACAGGGTAAAAGAATTCCAGCGCTGCTGTGGAGCAGGCGGTGGTGTAAAGGCAGGTATTCCTGATCTTGCTCTGGCAGTCGCAGAGTCCAGAGTTAAGGACGCCGTTGCAACAGATGCAGATATAGTGTCCAGCTGCTGCCCATTCTGTAAGAGAAACCTAATGGATGGTAGAGATGCACTCAAAGTTGACCTCGTTGTCGAGGACGTCATTGAGCTGGTTGCAGAAGGCTTAGGCCTTGAGACTAAATAACCAGAATAAATAAAGCTGGCATTTCCCAGCTTTCCCATTTTTTTATTTTCGATTTTTAATTTTATTTCTTGAGTTTTTATTATTGACTCTGATCTTTGAGTTTCTAATTCTTGATTTTTGATCTCATATCCTGGATCCTTTATTTTTACGCTTTTATAGTAAAACTTAAATACAGAAACCCCCCTCCCCTTGAACATGTATATCCCTTACGAATTCCTCGGAAAAATATTCGTATACCTTTTACTTTTTGCTCTTTCAGGCACAGGGATTGCACTGATCATAGGAGCTTATTCATTTAAAAATCACAAAATTATTTTTCCGGGATTCGTGCTGTTTACACTTTATCTTTTCTATTCCCCTGCAAAGTGGCTCTGCAAGGTTTTCAGGATAAGAGAGACCCTTGTTGATGACATCCTTATTGATGTAAGAAATGCTGTTATGTACGATGATTTTCTGCATACTAAAGGCAGAAAAATTCTACTTCTTCCCCAGTGTTTGCGCCATCCCAGCTGTAAGGCAAGATGCGATCCTGTTCATGGTTATGAATGCAAACGCTGCGGGCTTTGTGATATCTCAAAACTCTCCGAGGCTGCGGACAGATGTAATTTCAAGGTTTTCGTA
>CAZCKG010000232.1:0-4149 GCA_964498825.1 uncultured Methanosarcinales archaeon | reverse complement strand
CCATCTCCACCAAAAGACCTGTTCCATTGTTCTGCAGGTGCTTCTACAGCTGCCACATTTGGCACCTGTGAAAAAAGAATTAAAACAAGAAAAATGTGGAAGATTCTATATTCAGCATTCTTAACCATTCTATCACCCCAAAATGCACAGTGCCCATCAGTACTTAGCAAAACGGGACTACTGACTACTAACTTGAGTTTCCATAAACGTCTCTGGGACTAAACTTTCTGCTCATTGATATGTAAAGGCGTGTGAGACAAAATACAAGTAAACTATTCTGCTTTTAAAAAATATATAAATACTTTGGTTTGTCTAAATATTTAGACAGTTGGGGGTTCAATTCTACTGATTCCTCAGCTCAACTGCGTAAATTCTATATATTGATAACACGTTAATTAGATTGACTAATCAGTCTAGGATGGTAAACCAACTAGATTGACTGTCGATCTATATATGTGTTAGGAGGGAAACAAAACGCTCTATCGAAATGTGCCCAAAAATGGAGACAAACTTTCAATACTCGGCTTAGGAGCTATGAGATTACCTGAAAAAGATGGTACCATAGATTATGAGAAGGCAACAGCTCTTCTTCACCATGCAATCGACAATGGAATTAACTACATCGATACTTCATGGACATATCATAAAGAGCAAAGTGAGACTTTTGTTGGCAATGCACTTGCAGAGGGATATCGAGAAAAGGTTAGTCTCGCCACTAAAATGCCTCACTGGCTCATCAGGAACCGGAAAGACATGGACAGGTTCCTAGAAATTCAATTAAAAAAGCTACGTACCGATCATATCGATTATTACCTTCTTCACGCTTTAAATGAAGGAGGATGGAAAAAAATAAAAGACATCGATGTACTGGAATTCCTTGACACGGCAAAAAAGGACGGTCGTATCAAAAATGCTGGATTCTCCTTCCATAATAATGAGGAAGTTTTCAAGGAAATTATCGATTCTTATGACTGGGATATCTGCCAGATACAGTATAATTTTCTTGATGAGGATACCCAGGCAGGAACAGAAGGCCTGAAATATGCAGTAGAAAAAGGAATTGCTGTCATAGTAATGGAGCCTCTCCGCGGGGGAAACCTTGTCAGGAACATACCGCCTGAAGTATCAGAGATCTGGAATGAATCCAATTTGAAGAGGACACCTGCTGAATGGGGGCTACGATGGGTCTGGAACCATCCTGAGGTTACTGTTGTTCTTTCAGGGATGAACGAAATTTCACAGATTGATGAGAACATCAGAACAGCATCCGAAGCATACCCTAACTCACTGACTAAAAGGGAACTGGATACAATCCAAAGAGTGGCAGAGAATTATAGAAAGCTCATGATAATTCCATGTACAGGCTGCAGGTATTGTATGCCATGTCCTGCAGGTGTTGATATTCCAGGATGTTTTGAACTATATAATAACATGAATATATTCAAAAGTAGAGATGATTATGATCCTCAATACATGTATCTTATACATCATATGGGCATTCTCGGAAACAGGACATCCGCTTCACTTTGCATAAACTGTGGGAGATGCAAAGAACACTGTCCCCAGCACATTGATATACCCAAAAAGATGGATGAGATAGAGGCTCAGTTCGAGCGGCCTGTGACAAAGTTCAAAGTTAGAGTTATGAAACTTTTCATGCCATTTTTCAGATATATCAGTCTTCTAAAAAATCGACAGGTGAGCAGGAACTGAGATGAATACATGCAGAAGAACATAGAAAATAGTATTATACTATTTCACAAGAACCGGAAATACTCCTTGAAAGGGGTATTATTATTGAGATATTATTAGCCGAACACAAACCTGAAGGATATTTTAAATAACAAAAGCCGGAACACTAATTAGAGACCTGATGAAAGAACAGCTGACAGATAAAAGAAAAATAATCCTTGAAACTGCCTTGCTCCTTTTTACCGAACGGGGCTTTCATGGTACTCCGACATCATTGATTGCACAGGAAGCCGGAGTCGCCACCGGCACTCTTTTCCATTATTTTAAAACCAAAGAAGAACTTATCGAGTCCCTTTACCTGGACATAAAAAAAGAAGCAGGGACGGTATTGAAAGATGCAGGCGAAAATAAAGGTGGATGGAGAGAAAATTTAAACAATGTGTGCATGGCATTTGCTGAATGGGGCCTTGAAAATGCTCAGAAAATACATTTCATGCAACAATTCTGTTATTCCCCATTTATTTCAAAAGCTGCACATCAGGAAGGCGTTTCAAATTTTCTGTTCCTCATCGATCAGATAGCCTTTGGGATTAAAGAGGGTGCAATTAAGGATTATCCTCCTGAACTTATCCTATCAATTGTCTCATCTGGGCTGATGACCGCAATTATTGCTGCTGCGCGTGAGAAAGATTCACAAAAACAACATGAAGTCCTTGAACAGTCTGTCGATCTGATACTTTATGGAGTGCTCAATAAATAATTTGAAAATTTCCGAGGCCTTTGAAAGTATAGAAACAGGAAAGTTAATCTATAAACTGGGCTACTGCTCATACTAAACTCACACTAAATTGCCTTTACTAACATTCAGGTGCCTAATTAAGCGGAACCTCCAAAGATCGGTGGTTTTGTACATCAAGCCCTTTTTCCGGAGGCAGGCTTCAAAAGTACTGCTCTGTCGAAGAAAAACTTAGGTTCAGAAACCTGTTCAAAACCCGCGGATCGGGCAATTTCCAGAGTGCTGTCAAAATTGGATTTTGAGACATGGAATTTAGGCTCAACAATCAAAAACCTGCCATCAGGTTTAAGATGGGAAGCAACTTCGCTCAAAAAACCCTTTTTGTCCGGGACCTCATGAACCATATAGAAAGCCAGGGCAAAATCTACCATCTCGGAGATGCCTAATTTTTCAGGTTGGGCTTTATGGAGAACTATACGAGAACTAAGCCCTTCACGCTCGCTTTTACTCTTTACTATCTGAAGCATTTCTTCCTGAATATCCACTGAGATGACCCTTCCTTTTTCACCCACCAGCTTCGCCATTGCCAGGGAAAAGAAACCGGGCCCGCAACCCAGATCCATAACAAATTGCCCTTCTTTGATATATTTGCCAATAATTTTGTATGGGTTTTGTAAAAATCTGCGAACCCAGTTGTCAAGGGTCCAGGCCATCTGGTAGGGGCATACATCCGTAGATTTGCTCGTCATTTTTCTTCCTCCTTTTAATTTTGGATTGTATCTCAGTTCCGAAGAGAAAAAATCCAAAAAATTGATTACATATCTTTGAATTTGAATATATCTTTCTAATATGTTTTCGCATCTGGTCAAACCCTAAAGTTTTAGAAAATAGAAAAGTTATGGATATGCTTTTTTAGCACTAAATTTTTGTACACATAAGTACATCAAAGGACACATTAGCATCAGAAAAGCAATTATTATGGAATTTGGTGTGTAAGATGGATTACGTACACGGATATTCTAATAGGGAAAATTCTCGGCTCCATGATCAGGCAAATACACTCACTGAACTATTGCATCACGATACCATATATCCCCCGGGAAGCAGAGTGCTCGAGGCCGGCTGCGGTGTAGGTGCACAGACGGTCATACTGAGCAGAAACAGCCCTGATGCCAGTATCACATCAATTGATATTTCTGCCGAATCAGTTGAAAAAGCAAGACAGCTGGCTGAAAAAGAGGGTTTGAGGAATGTTGATTTTCAGGTGGCAAATATCTTTGATCTACCTTATGAAGACGAGACTTTTGATCATATTTTCATATGCTTTGTACTTGAGCACCTCAAAAACCCACTTGACGCCTTATTGTCGGTGAAAAAGGTACTCAAAAAAGATGGCACGATAACTATCATAGAGGGAGATCACGGTTCAAGCTATTTTTACCCCAGGAGCGATGAAGCTATGCAGGCGATAAAGTGCTTGATAGATATCCAGGAGCTTTTGGGAGGTAATTCCCTCGTAGGTAGAGAAATCTATCCGCTATTGAATCGAGCTGGTTTTAAAAACGTGAGTGTCTCCCCCAGAATGGTATATGTTGATTCGAGTAAACCCGACCTGGTAGAGGGATTTACGAAAAATACTTTCACTGCAATGGTCGAAGGTGTCAGGAAGCAGGCACTGGAACTAAAGATGATCGACGAAAAAACGTGGGATAAAGGTATTA
>CAZCKG010000231.1:0-4156 GCA_964498825.1 uncultured Methanosarcinales archaeon | reverse complement strand
AAATGCAGAATAAATTTAATAGAAGATACGCCTAAATGATATATCTTGCAGCGATACTGATTAGTGGAATTGCACTGATTGGTGCAGCGGTACTGATTAGTGACAGTACTATTATCCCAAAGATTATTTAAATAAAGATTATAAGCTGCTTATTGCACTTTCAAATAATTGAGAAAAGGAGCGATAAGCTTCAAAGTTTGGGAGAATTTACCCCAAAACTTATAAATCTCAAGTGCCCTATTAGTCAAAATCATTATCACTCAAATTTTTGCATCCAGTTTTCACTAAATCTATCTATCGGAGAAAAGAAAACAGCCACTAAAGAACTGTTTTTTGCGTCCGACTTCACGTTAACCAGAGTTCACGGTAAAATTGGTGAGACAAGACAGAAGTAATTTTGAATAACTGGAATTAATATAAGCAAAACAGCAAGAGGAGATACGATGGGAAATATAAGACAGACAAACATAAAAAGAATCGCATTGAGACTGATTGAAAACTACGGAGATGTCTTTACAAAAGACTTCGAAACTAACAAGACTCTTGTGACAAAATACACAACCATTGAAAGTAAGATTATTAGAAACAGGGTTGCAGGTTACGTCACAAGAAAAGTTGCACGCATGAAAGTATACTGAACAGTAAATTTACTTCCGGGACAAAGGCGGGGATATCTTACATGTTTGAAGGAGCAATGCCTGCTCTGATCACTCCTTTTACAAAAGACAACAGGATTGACAGAGAAGGCCTACAGCGGAATATTGCATTTGTTGAAGAGGGAGGAGTTTCAGGGATTGTACCATGTGGCACAACCGGAGAATCGGCAACTCTCTCCGCACTCGAACACGAAGAAGTCATTGATATTGCAGTAGAATGTTCAAAGGTTCCTGTGATTGCAGGGACAGGCTCAAACAACACAGAGGAAGCTCTCCAGTTTACAAAACATGCTGCAGATGCAGGTGTTGATGGAGTACTTCTCATTTCTCCTTATTACAACAAACCAAATCCTGCAGGCCTGCTTGCACACTTCAAGAAAATCGCAGAGGCTGTGGATATCCCTATGATCCTCTACAATGTCCCTTCCCGTACAGGACAGGACATGCCAGTAGATGTTATCGCCGAACTTGCAAAAGTGGAAAATATCGTGGGAATTAAAGAAGCCAGCGGAAATGTCAGCAAAGTTTCCCAGATTCTGGAAAGTACCGTAGATGAGGATTTTGTCCTCCTTTCAGGCGAAGACGGACTTACACTTCCTATCCTCTCAATAGGAGGCAGAGGAGTAATTTCTGTTGCTGCAAATATAGTTCCTGATAAAATGTCCAGAATGGTAAATGCAGCTCTTGCCGGAGACTACGAAACTGCAAGAAAAATCCATTTTGAGGTCGATCCTCTGATTCGTACCCTGTTCCTGGAAACAAATCCTATTCCAGTTAAGAAAGCTGCAGAGCTCATGGGGCTTGCAAGCGGGCACCTGAGGCTTCCACTCGCACCCCTTAGTGGGACAAATACTGTGAAGCTTGCAGAAGAACTAAGAAAATTAGGGGTAATAGAATGATCAACGCAGCAGTACTCGGAGCCTGCGGCAGGATGGGCTCTTTAATTATTGAAAATATTACCAGTTCTCCTGACATGCAGCTTGTTGCCGCCTTTGACATCAGTAACTTTGGCAAAGATGCCGGAGAATTCGCCCATGTAGGCAACCTGGGGATTCAAATCTCAGATGTAAAAGACCTTGAAAACGTCCTTACAAAAACTCAGACTGACGTTCTTATTGATTTTACAGTTGCATCAGCAACTGTAATAAATGCTCCAATAGCTGCATCCTGTGGAGTAAACCTTATCATAGGAACTACAGGCCTGACTGCAAACCAACGAGCAGTAATTGATGAAGCTATTCGGAAAAACCAGGTGCGTGCAGTTATTTCTCCTAACTATTCCGTAGGAGTAAATGTCTTTTTTAAGATACTAAAGGAAGCTGCAAAGTATCTTGCAGATTACGATATCGAAATTATAGAAGGTCACCATAATCAGAAGAAAGATGCTCCAAGTGGGACTGCACTTCGGGCAGCCGACGTGATAAGTGAGGCTGTTGGAGGAAAAGAATATGTCTACGGCAGGGAAGGAATTGCCCCGCGTGGAAAAGAAATAGGAATTCATGCAGTTCGTGCAGGAGATATTACAGGAGACCATACAGTCCTTTTTGTAGGCAATTCAGAAAGGATCGAAATCAGGCACATGGCTCACTCCCGCCAGATCTTTGCCAAAGGCGCAGTTCGTGCAGCTGAATGGATCTGCGGACAGGAACCTGGAATTTATTCCATGGACGATGTACTGGGATTGTAAATTAATATTTTTGATTATTGAGTGTACAAATTAGTGCGGCCAAAGAGAAGCTTGAGGCTTCTCTCAAGCTTACCTTAATTTTGAAAGTTCTAACTATATTTTTGTGTTTTTATTCTATTTTCTTGGATCTTTCTAAGCTTCCACCACTTCTTAACTTTCTTTTTTTTATTCAGCAATTCGAAAAATTTAAATAATATTAAATAGGAAATAGGTTACTGTCTGCTTGCAAGTTCTCAACCCCTGGAGTCTAAAAACATCTTCCCATACAACAAAGTAGAAATAATTACTTGCAAGCATGAAATTCCAATGACTCATTCCTTGAAAATAATTGCATGGACTCCCGAAATCGAAAATCGGGAATTAAAAATCAATCTCTGACAAAGCAGAGATCTTCTTTATATTTTAAGAGCAAATCGAGGACTAACACACTGCTTACATCCCTGCAGCCAGGGACAAAGATTATTATTTTTTCAACACGTTCGTAAACCTTTATCTCTCGGCCTCTCTGGCTCCATTTAATCTTTGAAACTCTTATCAAGTTGACTTCGAGAAGGGAATCTAAATTATATTTAAGAGTATTCAAACCCAAGCCTAGCTTTTCTGCAAGTTCACCTGCTGACATCTCATTAGTTTCCAGAAGTTGCAGGATTTTTATTGAATTTTCGTTTGAAAGGGTCTGTATTAATTTTCGGGAAATTTCCGAAAGGAAGAGCACTTCTAATTTTTTTTCTGATAACCCCTCCTTATGCATATCAATCACTCTCTATATTATCTGCTTCGTACTTCTATTTACACAAAATTTTATTCCTTTATGTTATTCATTATATAGTCTTAGTCGAAAACAGACTTTAGCGTTGTTCCATATATCTTTTATGGCCATTTCATCGAACTATTCTGAAGAAAACTTAGGGATCATTTCCGGTAAATAGAATCTTTTCTGAATAAAAGTCTTAAAAAGTTTCAAAATAGGAAGCTATATATAGTCAACGTCCAGATGTTTACATATGTTCCTTCCGGCAGGTGAGAAACAGTTTGAATTCTGGATCTTGCGCCGAAATGGATTCCCAAATATCAATATCGCAAAGCGTTTCGGGGTTTCCAGGCAGGCAGTTTCGAGAGCCCTTCTAAGTATGGATAAGCGCATTGAAGAATCCCTGCTTGAAATGGCACGGGCAAACAAGATAGAAGTAGAAAAACTGGACTCAAAGAAAGGAATTCTCTTCGGAAGATCGGTTCCTTTCAAAGCCAATGCTGTAGTCTTCGTTTCGGTAAAACACGGAATGCAGGTCTGGTATGAGCACGAAGGAGAATGCGGGTCTTGTGAGAGGTACAGAGAATGTATCGAACTTCTCTGGGACTTTGCAGAAGAAATGGGGCTCAAACTCCAGAGTACAGAAGATCCCACAAAAATAGCTGATGAACTGTTTGAGAAATTAAAAAATTTAATAGAATAGGCCTGACTAAAGGCAGGTAAAATGGGGGAAAGGGTAGCAATGAATGTATTCACAAAAAGTATAAGGAAACTGATGGGGTGGTGTCCTAATGCCAAAGTGCTAGAAACTCAACATTCTATCCACCCTGAAGATTTTGAAGCGAATAACCAGGCAAGAGGGAAAGATGCTGGAATTACTCCTGCTTTACCCTCCGGTTGGTGGAACAAACGCCATAACAGAGCATTAATAATATCCTCCAGCTTGTCTCTCTTTTCCGTCTTCGGGATTGGATTCATGGGAATTCATCCTCTGGACAAATTCATTTTTGGGTTAATTATAGGAGCTGTTTGTAACCTGCTCTTTTGCATCTGGAACTGGCA
>CAZCKG010000230.1:0-4194 GCA_964498825.1 uncultured Methanosarcinales archaeon | reverse complement strand
TTTGGATGTTGTCAAGAGTTACTGGTTTATTCCAATTGAATATTCTGCCAGCTTGCAGCGAGGTGCTCCAGAGCATTTGATTAATAGCAAGAAGGGAAGACTATCAATTCAATTAATGAAGAGGAATTCCATCCGTGTAAGAAAAAATTGAGTAATTAGCAAAATAGATATAAATACCCCGATATTTCCCAAGTCTGGGAAATAAGAATTGCCTGTAATCTAGAATTCACATCGATTTTGTAGTGAATAATGGTGTGAGTTGTTCAGCAGGCTGTGATTCTTTTGAGGACTTCTTTTCTGAATAAGACATTCCAGAATCTGCACATCCGGCTGCAGTGAGTACCAGTACCGCGATTCCGAAGTATGTTCATAAAGCCTGGCTCTTGAATCTACCTATTAATCACGAATTTCCTATTAAATAAGGAATTTATTTTGGAATCGAAACACTGGATAGGCAGATGATGATGCCAATAATTTGTGAGGGTTTCATATTGATATCACAATCTAGAGATATTAGAAGTTTACATTGAGCTGATTTTTGAATACTGACTTGACTGTTTTTGCAGTATCTGCTGTATCTTGTATCAGGTACCCCTTTGAAACTTAGGAATTAAAAATTTCTATCTGGGCGTCCTGGCGAATTCAGACAAAAAAGGATCAATCAGGTTTTGGCACAGAATGTGGATCCAGAATATGAGGAAAGAATATTGTGACGTTGCCATCATTTACTGATTTTGATGGGTTGAATAATTCTTAAAAAGGGAAAAGTGAGAAGAGACTTATTTAATCTTCTCGTTCATTTTTATTCAATATTTCATTTTCTTTTGGACACCAAGATGCACTTGTTCTTGCTCTCAGTGTCCATTCCATTTTTATTCTTTACTGTCAAGCTGATGGTATATTTTCCTGGTTTACTATATGTATGTACAGGATCTCTTGCTGTTGAATACGTTTTATCTCCAAAATCCCAGTTCCATTCTGTTGCATTTTCAGATAGGTCTGTGAACTGCACAGAAAGTGGAACACGACCGCTAGTAACGTTGCTGTTGAAATTCGCTACAGGAGGTAGTGTTTGTTCTAGAACAGTTATTGCAGCGGTTTTTGTAGCAGTTTCATTTTCATTGCTTGCTACCAGACTAACATTATAAGTTCCTGCTGTAGTAAAAGTGTGTACCGGATTCTGCTCAGTTGAAGTAGATCCGTCTCCAAAGTTCCAGATTCTTGATATTGTATCCGAAGAGATGCTAGTGACATTAAGTATGAAGGTTTTTTCCGTGCCAGTTGTACTCTCCCATGGCCTCTTATATATGCCGTTTACCTGTTGGTTACCCTGACCCACAGCTTCGATTATCCATGAATGAGTCAACGGACCGTCATACATATCTGGAGGATTTTGATTTTCATATTCTTCGCTGAGAATGACAAGCCCAGGACTCATGTTGAGTTCCCAGGAATAGCCTGTGAAGCCCGGATTCTCCTTAAGTTTAAGTGTAAAATTCTCTCCTTCTTTGAGACTTATGCTTGTTCCGGTATCAGCTTCGGTTATTATCTGTTGTCTTGACGGTATATCACTGGGGGATTCGTCTAATGTATTATCAACTGCAAGCTCGAAAGATCCCGTTACACCATTCACGTTCACAGTATAGTTTCCAGCTTTGAGTCCCTGGACTTCAAGAGGTATAGTTTTACTGAAAGGCACAATTGCCTGTGTACACATTGCATCCTTCGGGCTCTTTGTACTAATTTTAATATTGAAGGTATTTCCTTCTCTTTCAGTAGTTATTTCGTCAATTTTAGGGCAGCCATTAGGAAGGTAACCTTCTGCTATTACATGTACTTGTACAGGAAAAGATTCCAGTGTCATAACCTGTATACTTTCAACATTTGCAGTGCCGTATAAGTATTCGTCTCCACTGGTTTCCTGACTATCTGATATGTTATTTGCTGGTTCATCAGCAATATTCTGCCCGTTGCCAGATAATGTCGGTGGTACGGAACTCTGAAGCTCACTTAATAGACTATTATCTGTAAACTGCACAGTAAGAGGAACGTAACCACTTGATACGTTGGCACTGAAATCTGCAATAAGTATTTCCGATTCCTGTCCGTCTATTGGTGTAGATGTATTCTCATCACTTGCGTTTCCAGTAGATGAATTTCCTGGTACTAAATTCTCGTTAGTTACATTCCAAGTTTTTTCTAGATTATCATTTGCTATCTTTATTGAGTATTGGAAGTTATTCGCACCTAGTGGAAGGATGGAAAGGTCCCACTCTCCTATTGCTCCGGGTACGATATAGGTTGCTGTATAATGATCTCGGACATTCTGATAAGTTTTTTTATTCGCATCTGCCCATGTTGGGTAGTAGTTTTCTTGAATATCGGCGCTGCCACTTTCCGATGAATTCACAAAAATCATATTGATAGGGTTGGAATTATATGTCATTCCTAGTTCAAACGGGAGTTTATCTTTTTTCTCTGAGACACGCAATTCATTATTCGATCTGTACATATCGCCCGAAACTTCTATAAGTATAGGGTCATCGGTCGTAGTGTAAAATATTTTCACGAAAGGAGCTTGTGGCTGCCAAACATTGAAATGGAGGTTTACTCCAGGGGTATATACATCATTAGCTTTCCCATCAACATTCATGTTTATATACCCATTATAATATCCCGTTGCATTTTCAGGAACATGTACCCTTATACTCATGTTAGCAATTTCACCTGCTTTTATAGTGGAAGGTGAAGAAATTTCTATTGCATCGTTGCCAAATGCCTGTTCGTAATATGTATAATATTCATTGGTGATCAGTGTGGGATCAATTGTGATATCTCTTGTTGCTACGTTTTTGACTTTTATTTTATACTCATTTTCGGTTCCAGCTTCAATATCATCTAGAATATTACTTGTCTGAAGTTGTATTTTTTCCTGAGGCTGGACCCAGATATCGAGTTGCATAGAATTGACGTATAGAGGATCAATGTAATCTTCTGTATAAGGCACAATGTCATCAGTGAATACTATTTTACCT
This sequence comes from uncultured Methanosarcinales archaeon, assembly GCA_964498825.1. Lineage (GTDB taxonomy): Archaea > Halobacteriota > Methanosarcinia > Methanosarcinales > Methanosarcinaceae > Methanosarcina. The sequence goes on along the minus strand of CAZCKG010000230.1, from coordinate 1,159 downwards.
TGATAGTATCCGCCTGGTGAGTCTAACGGGACATTTTCTTCAATTATAAAATACTGGACTGAACCAGGAGCTACCGTTGCATTTGCTGGAGATATAGTAATCCAGCTTTCATTTATGTTGTTTGTATTAGATGTAGCTATAAATTTTGGATTTAAAATAAGGGTTTCATCACCGTTGTTAGTGAAACTCACAGTAAACTCCGTGCTGCTTCCCTCAACTATGTATGTAAAATAATAGGACGGATCTACTGTAGTATCGTTGTCTGAATAATCAACTATTGTAAAGTTACCTAAATCATCAATTGGCGGATTTTCAATAGTTACGTTTTCCATCGTAGAATTATCAATAGTTGTATTCTCTAACGTGGAATTATTAGGGAAATTTACAATGAACTGATTTTGATTTTCGGTTGCAAATGCGGTCTGAATCAATATCATACAAAGCAGCAACCCAACAAGTTGGGATGTTGTCTTCACTCCTTTACTTTTATTCATGCCTTTGACTCCTTTCTGGATAGATAAAGTTCTAAATCCTATTTCTGGATATATTCAAGAACGCAACCGTTTTTACGAAACCACTTAAGGCCCACAAGCACCTATAGCGGTTATCAAAAAGAGCTAGAATTTTGTGGACAGGTTCCTTAAATATACGTTCTACTCACATGACAAACACGCTTCTTTTAAAATTAATTAAAAAAGTTGTAAAAGATTTACCTCTTTCAAATATTTATATCTTTGTTCTGTGTATGTATTTGAGAGTTTTTTGGGTTGCGGGATGAATCAGAAGAGAAATCATGTGTCTGAGAGCCTATCAAAAAAGGAAGAAGATCGCCTGTAGGATATAGGAGTTAGGCATTTGAGTAGTAAAATCAAGCACTTAAGACGTTGCGGTTAATTGTGTGTTTTAGACAGACAACATTTTAACGCTATTAATTTCTCAGTTCAACTGCGTAAGTCTTAGGATATTCTACGCTATGAGTTCTGAGAAAAAGTATATGTTAATTTTAGGGATCTATGCTCACTGTTTAGAGTATGGATAGGTTCTGTCTGTTTGATGAATGCTTAATAGGAGTGTTAAAAGCTGATGCTCTGATGTAGTACTTCTTCTAGTGCTTGGATTCTGATCTAAATCCATAAATACATATCTTAATTATTCCATA
>CAZCKG010000229.1:0-4195 GCA_964498825.1 uncultured Methanosarcinales archaeon | reverse complement strand
CTTAACAGTAGAACTCAGGAACAGGCAGTTAGGGGTAAGGTCTGCGATAAACGATTGTCATAGTAGACAGGGACTGCCGTAGCTGCTCAAAATCTAAATGAGTTTATTTATATATCAATACAGAAAGATTTTGCCGGTCAAAAAATGAAGATGATAAGGAGCTTTAAGAAAGTTTCTTACGAAGCTTTAATAATTTCTTCCGGAACCTTAAAAAAGTTTCTTCAGGAGCTTTAAGTTAAATTTCTTCCTCGTCTTCAAACTCTACATCAAGTACTTCGAGTTCCCTGACATTTCCTTCTCTATCGTAACAGGTCCAGCTCTGTCTGTCATAGGGACGGCCCACTATTATATGGCAGTTTCCTGTTTTTGAGAAAAGATGAAGATCAGCTTGCGAAGGTCTGCGGTTCGGGCCAGGGTGGCTGTGGACAGAGCCTGCGGCTTTGACATTCGGCATCATGTAAAGTCTCAAAACTGCGTTTGTGTCACTTGACTCCGTGCCTGGCAGTATAAGCACCTCAGTAATGATGCCGTCTTTTTCCTGCAAAAGTCCTGCAAACTCTTCCGGAGCCATGGACTTGCTGGCCTCTAGAATAAAAGTCAAGGTATCTCGGGCTATTCCCTTAATTTGCATAGAGAACTCTTCTCCTGAAAATGTATATGCTTATCCCTTCCTTCTGAAGGCAAAAGTATCTTTAATGTCAGGCTTTTTCCTGTTCATTCATTCTGTTTCTTTCAAGGTTAAGGATTCTTCTGACGACTATCTTTTTGGATCCGAGTCCGAGATTTTCGTTATCAGGATATTTTTCCTTTGCATAATCAAAAAGTTCCGAAGGCGTCATACCTTCAAGCTTTCTTTTAAGCTGGTAAAAGTCCTCCATAAAATATCTTCCTTATGAAACTTTAATTTGTGTTTTAAGTTATGTTTTCGGTCTCATCGTTTTGGATTTTATTTATTATTCTTTAATTATCTTCATTATTATTTAATTTCGTATCGCAAAATCTTCCATTACGAATATTTTTCAGGACTGTTTAACAATTCACTGGTATTTTATATATTCTTAAATACCGACTTTTTATAAAAGCTAATGCTTAGCTAAAGTTTTAGTTCCCGCTGATGCTTTTTTAATAACTTCTGTAATTTATTTTGTTAAAATCAGCAGAATATTAATATGTTATTAGGATTTACTGATTATCAAAAACAACATCTTAGAAGCAGATTCTTGAATTGGGGTCCTTGAATAAGCAGTCCTTCTGAATAAAGTTTTCGTCCTGAATAATCAGTTCATCCTTTAATAATCTGCCCATGTGGTAAGAAATAACTTGCAGAAAGGGATGAGCAAACACAAAAATAAATCATCAGGCGACTCTGGCATAAACAGTAATTAATGTAAATGAAATAAAAGAAAAAAGCAGGATGGAAGAAAGCAGGATGGAAGAAAGCAGGATGGAAGAAAGCAGGATGGAAGAAAACTGGATGGGAGAATTTCTTTTAAATAGCCCTGCTCCTGTCCTGAGAATTGGAAAAGAAGGGACTGTTCTTTATGCAAATAAAGCAGGAAAATCGTTGCTGGAACTCCTCAAAAGCCGGGAAGGAGAAAAGCTTCCAGTGGAAATATTGAGTACTCTCCGGCGAATTTATCTCCGAAAGAGACCTGAAAAGATGGAATTGGAAGTAAAGGAAAAAATATACTCTATCACTTTAACTCCCTTGCCTGCAGACGAATGCATTGTCCTCTCCGCATTCGATATTACTTCTCCCAAAAAAGCTGAAAAAAAACTTTTTTCAATAAATCGGAAGCATGAAATTCTTTCCTTAATTGCTGAAATGTCTCTCAAAACCCCTGCTCTCGAAACTCTGCTGGACGAAACATTGCCTCTTGTTGCAGCCACACTTGACGTGGAATACTGCAAAATTTTGAAACTTTTACCTGATGGTAACTTTCTATTTGAAAAGGGAATTGGCTGGAGGCCGGAAGAAACAGGGAAGATCATCAGGAGGAATTTGGCTTCGATAGCCGGCTACACTGTCCTTTCAAGTAAGCCAATAATAGTCGAAAACTTGAATAAAAATAATACAATAAATAAAATAGGATTTGAAGGTTATCATGAAATCATTAGTGGAATAAGTGTTCTTATCGGAAGTGTAGAAAAGCCTTATGGAGTTCTGGCAGCTCACAGCACGAAAATAGAGAAATTCACGAAAGAAGACGCTTATTTCCTGGGTGCATTTGCATCCCTTATGTCCCTGACCATTGAACGAAAGGAAGTTGAAGACGCCCTAAGAAATAAGGTCAATTTCCTGGAAACATTGGTTGATACTATCCCGGTTCCTGTGTTTTACAAGGACAGGAAAGGCATTTACCAGGGATGTAATGAACTCTTTGCAAAGATGATTCTCGGAAGCTCAAAAGAAGAGGTAACAGGACGCTCTATAGATGAGCTTTCCGAGCTAATTCCTTTGGAACTTGGAGAGGTTTATAAAGGAATGGATCGTCAGCTTCTTCAGAGGGGAGGCGGTCAGGTGTATGAGTCCAAGGTTATGTGCTCTGATGGACTGAAGAGGGATTTTCTTTTTAATAAAGCCACATACATAAGTCTTAACGGGGATGTCGAGGGATTGGTAGGAGTAATGCTTGATGTCACAGGGCGCAAAAGAATGGAACATGAATTGCAAAAAAGCGAAGAAAGATATCGCCTTATTGCGGAACAAACTGGCCAGTTGATATATGATATTGATCTTCAAAACGGATCTGTTGAGTGGGCAGGAGCTATCAATGAACTTACGGGATACAGTTCTAAAGAAATAGAAAACTTCGATTTCTATGACTGGCTTGAACATATTCATCCCCAGGAGCGTAAGAAAATACAGCAGGTATTCAAAAGGTGCTGGAATACAGGGGAAAGATTCAACAAAGAATTCAGATTCCGGCGAAAAGATGGAAGTTATTTTTGTGTGGAAAATAAAGGAGTATACCTTAAAGATGAGGAAGGGTGTATATGCAGAGCTCTTGGGGTAATGAAAGATGTTACTGAAATTAAACTTTCCTCTCAAAAGCTCCGGGAAAGTGAAGAGCTCTACCGTTCATTCTTACAGAATTTTAAAGGGATTTCTTTTAAACTGGACAGGCACTTTGATCCCCTTTTACTGGAAGGAGCTGTCGAAGAGATAACCGGGTATACGGAAGAGGATTTTCTCTCAGGTAGAGTAAGATTTTTTGATCTCATTGATTCTGAAGACACGCCAATAATTAAGAAATACATGGAAAAGGTGAATTCTTCTTCGCACTCCATTATGGAGCACGATTACAGGCTCAGACGGAGGGACGGGACTGTAAAATGGGTTCATGAATTAATTCACGATATCTCCGATTCTTCAGGAGAAATAATATTCATCCAGGGTTATGCTTATGATATTACTCAGAGGAAAAAAGCCGAGGAAGCCGTTGCAAGAGCCGAAGAAATCGGTATGAGGGAAATTCACCACAGGATCAAAAACAATCTCCAGGTCGTTTCTTCTTTGCTCAGTCTTCAGGCTGAAAAGTTCAAAGATAAGGATGTTATAGAAGCTTTCAGAGAAAGTGAAAACCGAGTATCTTCAATGTCCATAATCCATGAAGAGCTTTATAAATCAGAGGATGTAGCAAGCATCGATTTTGCTGCATATCTAAGGAAATTGACCGCTGAGCTTCTTCACTCTTATAGGGTTGGAAATGGGAATATCCAGCTTCTCCTTGAGGCTGACAGCACTTTCTTTGGGATTGATACGGCAATTCCCCTGGGCATCATAGTTAATGAACTATTCTCGAATTCCCTTAAATATGCATTTCCGAAAGGTGCGGAAGGGAAGATCAGGATAGTTCTTAATAAAGAATCTGAGACAAAAGCCCTGAAACCGAGCAAAGCACCTGAAGCAGGTGCAGACCCGAAAGCTTCTGGGATGTATCCCACGTTTACCCTGATTTACTCAGACAGTGGCGGTTCCTTCCCTGAAAATATTAGTTTTAAAAATCCTGGAACTCTTGGTTTGCAACTGGTAAATGCTTTGGTTGACCAGCTCGATGGAACAATTGAGCTTGAAAAAGGAAAAGATACAAAATTTACCATCAGATTTAATGACAAGGGATCTCAGGGGTAAGGATAATAAGCTGGCTATGATTGCAAACCTGTTAAGTTGATAGCTCGGTTAAGTTGATAG
>CAZCKG010000228.1:0-4236 GCA_964498825.1 uncultured Methanosarcinales archaeon | reverse complement strand
CGATACGATCCAGAGGGTAGGCCGCGTATACAGCCAGCAGTTGAAAAGAATGTAAAGGTGTTGTGTGACTGCCAGTTTTTTTGTGGCTAATTGCATGATCTTTTAGACACCATTTTTAAATTAGTTTAGAGTTTTTGCCTTTTCCTCTGGCGGGGATAAGATCTTCTGAATTTTCCCGCGGATTTAATAAGTTACACTGTTTCTACTCCCACATTTATTGGAGAACTAGAATTATTAGTTATATCTATATCTACAGAAGTCCAGGGATATGGCAAAATTCTGTAGATGTCCTCAATTTCTCTATCTAAAGAAACTTTAAATTCATACTCCCCCTTGCTCCTTTAGGCCATGGCATCAACCATTGAAGCAGCAGACATGATGATTTAGGCTGTACTATGTATTCTTTGGGAGCCAGTTCATATTTTTCTTTGAACACGGATTCATTATGTGAACCAAATACTTCAACAGTTACTTCATGAGTCTGGAGATCATTATTATACAATAAAATATAGGTTCTGGAGGTCCGACCAACAAAAATGGGAAAACAATGAAATAACTCAACAAAATTGATATTAGAATTCCTGCAAAGATGACTATTTTTCGGCGGCTTTTGATATTTACACCCAATGAGAACCCCAATAATTTTAGTAAGATAACTGTCGAAGTTGTTTTGCTTAGGATGAATAGTTACATTTTTTGTGTTTATCATGTAGCAGAATACTGAAAATAATCAACTTACCTGCTCTCTGATTTTTTAGACTATCTGCTATTGTAAGATCACGCTGTTGATATATACACAGCTAAAGGAGTCTCAGCATCATCTTCATAAAGTATAATATCGGCTATTACCCATGGCTGCAATCCAATTTGATGTATTTCCGTAATATCGTCATCTAAAGTGATTTTAAAAGTACGTTCTTTCGTATTTCCTGGAGAAACAGATAATTCCAATAACAGCCATGAAGATTTTGGCTGCCAGATACTAGCCCCAGGAGCCAGTTCATAAGTTTGTTCGAATACAGACTCGTTATTGGAATCGAATATCTCAATTACAACTTTATGTTCGTTGCTATCGTTATTGTATATGGTAAAAAGAGAGGAGGGAGCCCCTATGAAAACAAAGGGCATTGCAATGAGGGATATCGCAACTAACGTAACGATAGTTACTATGACAAAAAGATAAGATTTTTTCATTATCTCCCTTCCTACTATATTTTAAACCTATGTTCTCAACATCAAGTTTTTTAGTTGTCTATCCCATTGTTCACAGTGTTCCCACAAGAAGTACACCAGACATCTGTGCCCGCATACGCAGATGCATAATTCATTATGCAAGCAGGATGCGTATCAGAATTTTGATCTAATGCATCAAAATTATGGGAAACTTCATGCTGAACAATACTATCATGTGGCCAATCCACACCATCTGCGGTGTCTGTACATACAGCATAAGCCCCGCTACGGTAAGCTCTACCGTTGTTGTCCATATTATGTGTCCAGCCAATTACTATGTCATTCGAAGAGTCTCTTACCCAACTTGTATCTTCTTTTAAATCAGCAAGAGCTTTACTAGAGTTACCTGCCGGACTAACATCACTTGCATCCCAATAATCCCAATACCAGTAAGTATTAACTCCAATGCCGAAATTTTCAAATCGATCCAATGCATCTTGAGTAGCCTGAGTAATGGCTTGTGTCGGTTCGTGTTGTGAATCTGTTGCTACAAAAACGTATTCATTTATTATTCCATTTATTGCGTATGGGTTGGAACTGACAGATAATACAGAGGATTGAACATTCTTTGTAGGGACCGCCTCGTTATTTTCTATTTCCTTTCCTGAAGCATCGGTTTCTAAAGTTATTGTACCACTATTAACCAGCTTATTTACTTCTTCCCTGGGAAGAGCATAATCATTAACGATATCTATTTTAGGATTTGCCGGGTCTACTCCATATTTTTGGATGTATTTTTCTCTTGCTTCATCTATTATGGCAAACATTTCTTCATGACTTATTATTAAATCATAGTCTTCTCCTTCTTTCAAACCTCCAGGCGGTTTGCCAGCTTCACTTGCTATGACTCTCAAATTATTGTCTAAAATTGTTCCTTCTAAATAGTTAGGCAATTCATTTTTTGCAAATTTCAAATCATTCTCAGTTATATTGTATTTGTTATAGAGATCTTTTAGTTCAGCTTCAGTATAGCTTATGTTATTTTCCGTCGAAACTTCATTAAAATTTTCGTCAGTATGCCCATTCACAGCCGGAGTAAAAGCTATACTCACCAGCATTGCCAAAAGAAGTATTCATATTCTAAACTTCTTCATTGTCATTCATTTATACCTCGTAGATTTTATTCCCGAGGCAAGATCAGGTAGCCTTAAATATTCATAATGCGATCACTTTCTTGCCTCAGGGCATGTGGAGTTCGAATCTACTGTGGAAGGTTTGTTTGAACTTCACATTCAAAAATGTCTACGAATCTTCTCCTATACATTTATTACGATGATTACTTTTCATCGCTCGAATTAACATTCATTAAACCGATCAGCTTTTTTACCAAAATAATGAAGTTTCAGAGTTCTGATAGATGTCAAAAATTTAACATCACATTTAGCAGATAATCTGAATTTCTTCTCTTCACTAAGTCATAAAATTGGCAAAAATGATATCAACATGTGTGCCCAACAGAAAATAAAAGAATATATTGTATTAGACAAATACAATAAGAAAGTAAGAAAAAGTCTGTAGATGCGGCGATAGGAAATGAACGGCTTTGGAATTTATAATAAAGCAGGAGATAATGTCCAGGCAATATACAGATCAAGACTTCTAATAGAGATACTTTTATCATTGAACGAAGGAGGCAAAAAACTTTCCCAGCTGCGTGAAATCACCGGAAGTGCGTCTCAGGCTATTATTCCAAAGCTCAGGAAGCTGGAAGCAGATCATCTGATCGAAATAAAAGAGCGCGATTACTGTCTGACCCCAACAGGAAAAATTGTGGCTTCGGGAGTAGCTAACTCTTTTGCAACAGTTGGAACGATTAATAAATTCAAGCATTTCTGGGCCAGGCACTACCTTGAAGGAATTCCCAGTTTCCTATTAAATGAAATCGGATGCCTTTACGAATCTGAAGTCCTCAATGACAAGGGTATGAAGATTCTTAATGTCTATAGTAATCAAATAAAAGTGATTAGAGAAGCAGATCATATATATGGCATATCGTCTGTTGTAACCGAAGGATATGCTGATTCCATCACTGAAAGAGTGAGAGAAGGAATCCCTATTGAGCTAATAGTTCCCCTTCATGTAGCAGAAGAATTGAAGCAATCGCCTTATTTAGAAAAATTGGCGATGCTGAAACACTATGAGAATTTCAAATTAATGCTTATGAGCGAAGACATTAAAGTTGGGCTTATTGTTACGGATAAATGCCTGGCCTTAAGCCTGTACAAAAAAAGCGGAATTGAATACGACATAACTGCAGGTTTGTTTAGCTCTGATCCGAAGGCTATTGAGTGGGGAAAAAAGCTTTTTGAGTATTGTAAGATTCGCTCAGAAGCGAACTTACATGATAGTTACACGCATTGATGAAACTTTCAAAAACTCAAACAAACTTGAACAGATCATCCCTTTTCATTTCATGCAGCCTGTCTCGAAGCAGACTTTTTAAGGCTTTGAAGTCTCCTTTCTTGGCGCTAATCGGAGCTATCAAATGCTTCCAGTTCTGCCATGGTGGCTCAAGTCCAAGACGGATGGAAACCTCATCAAGAAGAGGGTCATACTCGTTTTCTTTTACTTTGTCCATCTTGTTTGCAGCAACAATAGTGTCGATCCCTATTTCTCTCAGGAAATCAAACATTTCAATGTCTACAGGAATTTGATCTCTTGAGTCCCAGCGATCAACTATTTGAGGGAAAACCGGACCGTCTATTACAAGGACCCCGATTTTGATCCTTTCGGCATTATCTTCGATATAGTGTATTGTCTGGTCTTTTACAATATCCTGCTTCCGGTCTTTTACTCCGCTCATGAACCCGAAACCCGGCATATCCGTGATCAGCAAGTCCGAAGCCTGGGCATGTCTGGGACGCAGGGTAACGCCTGGGCGTTTTCCTACCCTAACTTTTGCTCCGAAAAGCTCCCTCAGGAGAGAGGATTTGCCTACATTTGAACGCCCTACGAAAATAATTTCAAGATTTATGCCGCTTTCAGCTGCAGTTTTAGTTGTTT
>CAZCKG010000227.1:0-4245 GCA_964498825.1 uncultured Methanosarcinales archaeon | reverse complement strand
TTGAATAAAACTGCATTAACTGTACAATTTCATATTGAATAACTGGTATTCCATACTCAAACCCGATGCCCTATAACTCAGGTTAAAGCCTCATACCTCAGGCTGAAGCCCGAACCTGATCTTGCCTCACAACTCCGTGAATTCATTTAAAGGCATTAATAATGGCTTTGATTCAATGGCTTTGATTCCTGAATCAAGACTCCTGTTGAAAAGCGTGCATCACTGGCTTCTTTATTGAAGCGAAATTTTATTAAATAGTAACATAAGTCAACAGACATAAAAATGAATAGTTAAATCACAATAATACATTAGCTTATGAGTTATAATTTATTTTAAAGTTATAATTTGTTCAGCTTAATATTCGGAGAATTTCCTTGAATAGCACAACCATTGCACTGGGTATTTTTTTAATTTACTGGTTCGTTATCTCCGCTCTTGACAGGAAAGGTATTCTGGAGAAGTATAACATAAGCACCTTTGGACCGCTTCCTATTCTTATGATCAGGACGACAAAGGGCCTGAAACTGCTGGATGTACTGGCCCGTCCGAAATCTTACTGGAGAAACTTTGCAAACCTTGGAATCCTCATGATGTTTGCAGGCATGATAGCCATGTTTCTGGTTATCGCCCTTTCGGATATTGCGCTTTATACTTCTTTCCTGAATGGGAATATGCCGGAGCCCGGAAAGTATAATGCTCCAAGAAATATTTTATTAATACCTGGGATAAACGAATTCATTCCCTTTACCTGGGGAGTGATTGCGCTCATAGTCACCCTTGTCGTACATGAGTTCTCCCATGCTATTCTCTGCAGGGTTGAAAATATCAGGGTCAAATCTATGGGAATTCTGCTTGCCCTGGTTCCTGTTGGAGGTTTTGCAGAGCCTGATGATGAACAGCTTTTCGGAAAGAAGGAAGAAGCAAAAAAGGAACTGCCTCTCACAGCCTCTATCGAGGAAATTAAAAAGTGGGAGGAAGAAGAGAAAAAAAGGCAGAAAACTGAGACTCTTCAACCCATGGAGACAAAATCCGAGCCTGTAATAGCTGCCACAAGGACTCAAAGAGCCAGAATTCTTGCCGCAGGTGTTATGGCCAATTTCACAGTTGCTTTTGTCGCTTTCCTGCTCTTTTTCGGGCCTGTGTTAGGGGCAATTGCTCCTCTGAGTGATGCCATGATTCTGAGTGTAAACCAAAGTTCGCCTGCCGACATTGCAGGGCTCCAGAAAGATATGGTAATCACGCAGGTTGATAATAAGAATGTCAGCACAGCTATAGACCTCCTGACCTATCTTGAAACCGTAAAACCCGGAGACTCCGTACGTATCCATACCACTAAAGACGGAGTTTCTTCCGTACATGATGTAAAAACCGCTTCAGCTCAAAATAGTTATGTCCCTGGGGTGACCGTAGGAGGGGTTGTTAAAGAAAGTCCGGCAGAAGTTGCAGGGATTGAAACCGGAATGACTATGATTCGGATCAATGATATAAAAATGCAAAATGTTGCAAGCTTCGTAAATTTCATGGAGACAACTAAGGCAAACCAGACTATAGAGATTGAACTGCAGCCTCCTGCAAATTATACTGGCAATCTCACCGAAAACGGCACTCTTATCTATAATGTGAAACTGGCTTCCAATCCCTCCGAAAGCGAGCACGGCTTCCTTGGAGTTATCTACGGGAATAACCAGGTTGCAGAAAGCCCTATACTCGGAATCTCTATCTGGATGCCACAGGCTAAATTATATCTTGAAGCCCTCAAGCAAATCCCGTCCTGGCTCACAATGCCTGCGGGCTGGATTGTTCTTTTCGGACTTCCTATCTACGGATTTGCTGGCGAAGGGTTCCGCGGCTTTTCAGGCACGATAATGCAGTTTTATCATCCCGTAGGCTGGGCAGAACCTCTGGGAATCGGAATTTTCTGGATTGCAAATACCCTGCTCTGGGTTGGCTGGCTGAATTTCTATGTGGGCCTGTTCAACTGCCTTCCTGCAGTACCTCTGGACGGAGGCCACGTATTTAAGGACTATACGTATTCCTTTGTGTACAGGCTCACCAGAAGTGAAAAGACGTCAGAAAAGGTTTCAAACTCTATCACTGCGAGCTTCTCGATGCTGATATTGTTTTCGTTTATGTTTATGATATTCGGGCCCTTCATAGGACAGTGGATCTAATCGGCATTAAAGGCTTCATTACTTCAGGCCTTCAATAGAATCGAAGGCCTGAGTTAGCACCTTTTTCTGTTTTCATTATCTATAAGGTTTTTTGCTCGTAATGACTAAGGATGTTCGCAGATTTACTATTAGATCCCTCAGTAACAACTATAAGATATTTTAGCTAATTATATTAGAAGAAATCGGGCAGGAACTAAGTATGTCTATTTCAGGTAGAAAAAAAACTAATAATGGGGTCCAATTTCGAAAGATTATCCGTAAAAAAGCCCACCTGGCATACAAGATTGCAGCTGTGTTCCTGCTCATTACATATGTCCTGCTTTTCGAGTATCTCATGATTCTTGAGAATAAGCCTGAAAACGCAAATTTTATTACTGCTATCTACTGGGCCACCACTACCATTGCAACGGTTGGATACGGTGATATAGTCTTTACTTCTCTGGCAGGCAGGATTTTTTCCATAATTGTACAGATTTTAGGTCTCATCCTGATTTCTGATTTTCTTGTAAATTACGTTGTCACTCCCTGGATGGACAAAGTTATCAAGTTCAGGTTGCCAAGAAAAGTCTCTTCTGGTGTGAAAGATCATATTATTATCTGCGGATATAATCAGCTGGTCGAAACTCTAATAGATGAACTCACAGAGGAAGAACTGTTTTTTGTTATAATAGAAGATGAAGAAGATCTGGTCAGGGAACTTTCTTATAAGGGTATTTCCTGCATTTTTGGATCCTCAAGTGATAAACCGACTCTTATTAATGCCGGTATTGAGAGAGCCAGGCTCCTTATTGCCAACAAGTCCGATGAAAGAAATGCGAATATCGTACTCACCGCCAGAGAGTATCAGCATCTCAATATAATTGCTATTGTCGAGGACAGATCCAATTCAAAATACCTTAAATACGCAGGAGCTGACACGGTTGTCTCTCCTAAAGCAATGCTCGGACAATTTATAGGAAAAAAGGCCATGGATAGGCTTGTGAGCAGAGTGACCGGATCAACTGAGATTTTCGAGGGGGTTCATGTAGTTGAATTTCCCGTTTACCTGAAAAGCCCCCTTATAGGCAAAACGGTTAAGGAGGTTTCCAGCCAGCAGCAATTGACAGGTGCAAAAATTGTCGGAGTCTGGAAAAGTGGGACACTTTCCTTTAATCCTAAGGAAGAAGATGTGATCCGGGAAAACTCAGTTATACTGGCTGTTGGAACTCGTGAAGGACTTTCAAAATTGAAAAAATTAACGCACTGAGCCGATAGTTTGATATACATTATAAATTTTATCTGTATAAATAAAAAATTTATGAGTATTGCGCAATAAATCTTTAGTTAAACTTCAAATTAGTAATTCTGAAAATTCTGGAGTTAAAAATGGAGTCAAAGGGGCATCTGGTCGTACTTGGATACGGAGATGTTGGAAAAAGCATCGTCAGCACTCTCTCTGGAGGACCATTTCGTTTTGTAGTTGTGGACTCTAACGAAAATGTCTTTGAGAACGTTGACTTTGAATATTTAGTCGGCAACGGAGCGGACGAAGAGGTCCTGATCGCGGCTGGAGTGAAAACTGCTTCTTTTGTGTTCGTAGCCCTTAATGACGATACAAATGTTATTTTTGCAACCCTCATCTGTAGAAGTTTGAATCCCGAAAATACTATTGTGGCAAGGGCAAACTCTGTAAAATCTATAGATAAGATTTACAAGGCAGGCGCGGACTATGTCAGTTCTCTTTCCATAGTAGCTGGCCAGATGCTTGCCAAAATGACTGCAAATTGCGTGGGAAAAATCTGCAGAATCGATGAAGATATAATGCTTTATGAGGGTATTGAGATTGAAAAGCATCGTGTTGAAAAGGACTCTCTCCTTGAGAATAAGTCAATAGAAGACCTGGACCTGGAAAGAAAAATCGGATGCACTATTATAGGTATTGAGAGAGGAAAAGTTGTTACAACTGATATCTCCAGAAAGACTACAATTAAAGAAGGAGATATGGTTGCTGTTATAGGAAGCAGTAAGCAGATTTCGGAATTTAAAGAAAGATACCTTGATTGATAACCTGCTTTCATAATTTAGGTTCATAATT
>CAZCKG010000226.1:0-4270 GCA_964498825.1 uncultured Methanosarcinales archaeon | reverse complement strand
TCCGGTGGTGAACGTTCGATGCTGTTATATAATAGATCTCCAATCATATTCTGGAAACTCAATTGAAGAAGATTTTATAAATCTTTATAGATAAGACAATTGCCTTTCACGATGGCCGGGGAAAGCAACCCGGAGTGATTCTCATGATTCGTTTTATCAAGTACCACCCCCGCTCCAATACTTTTGTGATTGAAAAAAGAGCTTTTCTTGAGAATGACCTTACCCTGGACGGCAATGTTATTGTCGGACAGGAGGTTAAATTCTGGAAAGATCTTACTGTAACTGGCAGGCTTGAACTCGGGAAAGGTTCGATTGTTAAAGGTAGTGTGAAAGCCAGAAATGCCCTTGTCTGCTCAGAGGCAAAAATTCTGGGGAATATAGAAACGGTATCTGAGCTTGTCCTTCTTGATAGGGCCAGAGTAAACGCTGCAGCCTGCGAGGGAGATATTCGCATCAGACCAGGTTGTTTTATAGGTTCTGTAAAAGCAGGAGGAACTCTCGAGCTTGTGGGAAAGGTTGCTGTAAAAAGAGTAGAACCTTTAACAAAAGTGATTATTCGGGCCGAAGAAGAATTTTCGGCTCCTTCGTGATTTATTCTGATCTTTACAACAATTCATTTTTTAAACCTTTCTTCTTCCAGAAGTTTCAGGACATGATCTCTCAAAAGATTGGCTTCTGGACCCGTTCGACATCTAGGGCGCGGCAGATCTACCTTTACGATCTCTTTTACCCTTCCCGGCCTGGAGGTCATCACCACTATTCTGTCCGAGAGAAAAACCGCCTCATCTACACTGTGAGTTACAAAAAGAAAGGTCACATGTTTTTGTTCCCATATTTTCAGGAGTTCGTCCTGCAGGATATTTCGGGTCTGAGCATCAAGAGCTCCAAAAGGCTCGTCCATAAGAAGGATCTCAGGTTCATTGGCAAGGGCTCTTGCAATAGCTGCTCTTTGCTGCATGCCTCCTGATAACTCATGAGGGTAACTGTTTTTGAACTGTTCCAGGCCTACGAGTTCTATATACTTCTCCACATGCTTTCTGGCTTCAGCCTTTTTAGTTCCCTGCATCTCGAGTCCAAAGGTGATGTTATCCATAACGGTTCTCCAGGGAAAGAGAGAATACTGCTGAAAAACCATGCCCCTTTTGGGGTCCGGCCCTATTATAGGGACTCCGTTTAGTGTGATTTCTCCTGAAGTCTGGGTCTCAAGGCCTGCAGTAATCCTGAGCAAAGTTGTTTTTCCACAACCTGAAGGCCCTAAAATGCAGATAAACTCTCCATCTTCTACATTAAAACTTACGTTGTGCAGAGCTTCTGTTCCAGACTCATCTTCTTCTTTTGTGAATGTACGGGATACATTTTTTACACTTAATTTTCCCATTTTATACCACAGTTCCTGCCTGCCATCTAAGTAATTTTTCATCTACATAATATCTGAAGAAGCGGTCAATAAAAAGACCCACAAATCCAAGTAGTAGCATATAGACAAGTACGAAATCCATCCTGTGTATGTAGTAATTGTGCCATATTTCGAATCCAAGTCCACTGTTGCTTCCAAACATTTCCGCAGCTACAAGACACATCCAGCCTACACCCATTGCAATTCTGATTCCTGCAACGATTGAAGGCATGGCCGAAGGGATTGCAATAAAACGGATGAGGTCAACATTCCGGGTACAACCAAGAACTTTTGCTGCTTCAACATAAACTTTCGGTACGTTTTTAAAACCAGTATATGTGTTAATGACAATAGGAAAGACCATTCCTATAAATACAACAAAACCTGCAGCTTGATGAGTAAGTCCAAACCATATAATTGCAAAAGGAATCCAGGCAATAGGAGGTATTGGACGTAGTATTTCTATTATAGGGTCGATTGCTCTGTTCAGTGCCTTGAACCATCCCATGGCTATTCCCAGGGGAATTCCAACTGCAAACGCGCCAACAATACCAATTGAAAAATGAAGTAAACTAGTTAATGTATCGGTAATAATTAGTCCACTTTTGACAATCGCAGAAAAAGATATTAACACATCATAAAAACTCGGCAGTATAAATTTTTTTTGTACTATCTGGTCTGCTGTAAACTGCCATACTGCAATTACAACTATCAAAGATAACACTTCAATGCCTTTTTCTTCGATTACTCTTCTGAAATTAATTTTCATGTCTTATTAAAAGAATTCTTACTTTTTTATCTTTCCGGCAGATTTCATCTTTCAAATGAATTGTGGTTCAAACTGCCTCTTATATAGAGAGAGGCAGCTGAACTCTTTTTCATTTATTCTTTGTTTTTATTGTTACAGGTTTATTTCTCATTGACAGCTTTCTCATAGAAACTTGTATCAAAGATTTCATTTTCTGTCAAAGGTTTCTGAGTATAATTCAGTTCATACTGAATTCTAGAGTAGTCGACAGTTGAGTTTTCAATCAGGGCTGGATCTGTAATCCATTTCCCATCCCATTCTTTAAGAGATTTCTTCACAACATCGAGATTCTCTGTAGTTTTATTTGAGTAAATTTGAGCAGCTTCGTCCACATTCTGCTGGTTGTATTCTGTCGCCTTTATATGAGTCTTGACAATCTGTTCTACGAGATCAGGATGCTCTCTGATAAGTTTTCCACTTACCAAAAGTACACAGCAGGCATGATTCGGACTCATTTCTCCAGATTGCACAATGGTACGTCCATTACCTTCCTTTTCGATAACTGCCGGGGAAGGGTGAGGCAAAAATACCGCATCAACCTGTTTGGCTGAAATAGCTGTGACAGCATCTCCAGGGGTCATTCCTAAAATTGTCACATCTTTTTCAGGGTCAAGTCCGTTTTCCTTGATCCATTCTCTGAGCAAGGTATCCTGAATTGTTCCTGATGGGAAGGTAGCGATCTTAAGTCCTTTCAGGTCTGCAGGACTCTTATATTCGTATTCAGGTCTGAGGACGAGACTTGAACCGTTTATCTGGACAGGTTCAACAATCTTTGCATCAAGACCACCGCTAAGAGCTGTAATTGCAG
This sequence comes from uncultured Methanosarcinales archaeon, assembly GCA_964498825.1. GTDB lineage: Archaea > Halobacteriota > Methanosarcinia > Methanosarcinales > Methanosarcinaceae > Methanosarcina. Next base: position 1,258 of record CAZCKG010000226.1, on the reverse strand, counting down.
GTGCTGCTCCAACGTAGGCTACATCAAGGTCTCCAGCCATCATTGCCTGCATCTCAGGAGCGCCTGTTGGAAATTGGAATTCGTTTACTTTTTCTATTCCATAAGGTGCGAGGTCTTCTTTCCACCATCCTTTTTCAGCTGCAGTCATGTATGCAATCTGATGTGTACTTGGCTGATAGCCAATGTTCAGTTCGGTAATTGCAGGTGCTTCAGCACCGCTTTTATTCTCAGACTCGTTTCCACTATTAGATACGCAACCTGATACAAAGGCAAATACGACCAGCAGTAAAGTAAGTACCAGTATACTTAGTTTTTTCAAAGCTCCACCTCTATACTTCTATAACTTATAATAATTTCCATTAATGATATCAATTCCTATAAAACGATACCTTTAATAGCTAAATACACTTTCTAAAATGCGATTTTTTTAATGAAAATCCACAGGCTTTTAGATATTCTCTTTGTCAGCTTTTCGCAATCTCTCAAGAATATTTTAAATTTCAAAGAAGAAATCTATGAAATAAACAGCATGTACTTTAATAAATTAATATTTTTTAAAACTTTCCATATATACTTTCTCGAAGGTCTTTCAATTATATCCCAAATGTATTAATATATCTGGATATATTTCTCATTCAGGAATAAAACTTTAATAAACGTAAATTATTTGAAGCTACCGAAATATTTTTATAGGACTTTCAAAAGTTGATTTTTATGAATGTTGCAGACAAAGTTATCAAATCCGCATTCGAGTCAGATGAGGTATTTCAAAAAACACTTTCTACTGTAATTAAGGAGGACCTTAACCTCACTGCAGTGGATTTTGCAAAAAAGGCAAATATTCCTCCGAGTACCCTCTATAAGATCCTATCAGGTAACCGGGACCCTAATATCAAAACCCTCCGTCAGATAGTAAAAACAATACGTGATATCAAAGAATCTGATAGTGGAGATTTTATTGCTGTAATAGCAGCTCGTTCAGTACTTGACAATATAGTAGAAACAAAGAAAAAGATTGCTGGCAGGCTGGTCACAATAAGGGAATACTCGGCAACCTCAATGGAAGAAGCTATAATAGCAGCTGTTAATGCCGAAAGAGATGGTGCTAAAGCCCTGGTCTGTGCTCCAATAGTAAGCCCCACAGTGGAAAAAATTCTGAATATCCCTGTTACGACCATTATCCCGAAAAATAGCCTTATAGATGCTATCGAACTTGCGCTCAAAAAAATGGAGTAACCAGGAACAGGAATAAAACTAG
>CAZCKG010000225.1:1913-4273 GCA_964498825.1 uncultured Methanosarcinales archaeon | reverse complement strand
GAGAGGAAAAGATCCGATACTTTTAATACTTTATAATGCTGCTTTCTTCTGATGCCTTCAAAAGTGCGTACATACTTGGAACTGATGAGATACGGTAACTGCCTGATGGCAGGTTTTGCAGCCGTGATAGGAACACTCATAGCTTTTAATATCCTTACATCCGAAACTGTCAGCTCATACCATCCGGGAAATTTTCCATTCCTTGATTCAGGCTTTGTATTTCTGGTCGTGTTTCTGGTTTCGGGTGCGGGAAATTCTATTAATGACTATTTTGATATCAGGATAGATTCTATCAACCGTCCTGAGAGGCCAATTCCTTCAGGAAGGGTGAAATTAAAGGAAGCTCTTTATTTTTCCTGCTTCCTTTTTGGTCTGGGTACTCTTCTAGCCTTCTCAATTAACCCGTTTTGCGGAGCTATTGCCCTTTTTAACTCCTTTCTGCTAATTTTCTATGCAAAAGCACTCAAAGGTACTCCTCTTTTGGGAAACTTGAGCATAGGTTACCTTACAGGATCTACTTTCCTGTTTGGAGCCTCTGTTTTTGAGTTTGGGGGTCTCCAGGCTCTTTTTATGCTGTTCTTGCTTGCGGCTCTTGCTATTACTGCCAGGGAGATTGTAAAGGATATTGAAGACATGGAGGGAGACAAAATTGAAGGGGCAGATACTCTGCCAATCAGGATAGGGGTGAAAAAAGCGAGCTATCTTGCAGTGTTGATCGGATTCCTTGCCGTACTTTTAAGCCCTCTTCCTTACCTTATGTCAATACTTGGCCTGCGATATCTTTACATTGTTCTTCTGGCAGACCTGGGTTTCTTTGCAGCCATTTACCAGATTCTTGTCCGCAATAATCCCACAAAATCTTCAAAGATGTTCAAAATTGCAATGTTTTTTGCTCTTATCTCTTTCATTGCAGGAGCGTGAGCTTTATTTCTAAGTTCTCCAAACAATTTCTAATTTTTTCAGGCAATTCAGAGATTTTTCCAGACATTTCAAGGCAACTCAGAGTGAACTTCTTTTCAGTTCACCTAATAACGAGATATTTCTTGAATTAATTCTTTAGCAAATAGGACACTTTCCTGCAATCAGTTCCTTTGTGAAGGCCTGTATATTCTCAAGCTCTCTTTCTATTACTTCGGTTGCTTCCTTTTCCACATCTTTTAAAGACCCTTTTTTCATTATTAACTGTGCAGTTGCAATCTGAGGCTGGTCAATTGGAGTCCCGATTTCACTCAAAAGCCAGACATAGACCTCAGAGACATCAGGTACCTGGTCGTAGATTCTGGCCGCAATCCTGTGGGAAAGAAGGTTGTAGATCTTTCCAATGTGGCTTATAGGGTTTTTCCCTGCTGCGGCTTCACTGCTAACCGGTCGATTTAAAGGGATTATTCCATTTACGCGGTTTCCGCGTCCTACTTGCCCGGAGTCTGCATCTTCTGCGGAGGTGCCAGTAACAGTAGTATAGATCCCCTGCATTCCCCTTCCCGGCATATCAAGGGTGTTCATGGAGACTGCAGGTTTTAAACACATACATTTCCCAACTTCAGCCCTTGCTTTTTCCGCAAACTCGGCAGCAAATTTCTCCATCTGCTCATGCAGTTCTATCTTCTTTTTAAAGTAGTCTTGTTCAGATTCAACAAATCTGTCCACAAGCGGCATTGCCACTGTCAGATGCATATCCTCTCTGTGCCTGAGACCCATGACTTTTATATCCTCTCCGGATTCGGGATACTCTGTTTTAAACTTCCTTGAATTCAGGTAGCGCTCGAGTTCGAACACAAGCCTTTCAGTGGGACTGAGAGGTGCATATCCTACGGCTGCTGAGGTATCATTTGCCCCGAGAATCTCTCCTCCTCTTGTGAATATGTCAGTTAATTCTGCAGAACCTCCTTTCAGCTCTACCTGATAGGAAAAATTGTCCGGATCTACAAAACGGAGATTTTCAGAAAACCAGTTCTTTGCAGCGTCAACGGCAAGGCCGGGAACATCAATTTCAACTCCCTCTGCTTCAAAGGTTGCCCTGTCTCCAAAGATCAATTTCATAGGGTTTACTATCCTGCCTCCTCCGAATCTTCCTTCCACTTCTCCTGCAATAAGCATCCCTTTGTCTACGTTATAGTGCAGGATGTTTCCGAATGTGTCAAGATATTTCTGGTTGAGGTTTACTGAAACCTGCTCCATAATGGCATCACATATATAGTCTGGATGCCCCAGCCCTTTTCTCTCAACAACCTCAACCTTCTGGTTATAAACTTCTGAAGCTTTCAACTCTTCGACAACAATATTTCTCAAAATCTTACCCCCCCCAGATATTATTATTCTCTATTTTAGAGATTCTATTTTAGAAATTCTATTTTAGAAAT
>CAZCKG010000225.1:0-1813 GCA_964498825.1 uncultured Methanosarcinales archaeon | reverse complement strand
ATTCTATTTTAGAAATTCTATTTTAGAAATCCTATTTTAGAAATCCTATTTTAGAAATTCTAAAATAGAATTTTAGAATATTTGATTAAAAAGCTGATAGATCTATTAAATGAATTCTAGCTCATCCGAAGACCCTGTTTTCTTTTTATCTTCGTTTTCAGTCTCTAGTTCTTTTTCTCTTTCTTTTTCCGGAAGATGCTTCAGGTATTCTTTTATCATCATAGGGAATGTGTTTGCAGGCACAAAGCGGACCCCAAGTTGTTCTGCCCATTTTTCAATCCCATAATCACTTGCAACAACTGCTGCGTCAAGCTCTTTGGCAAGAATCAGGACATCAATATCAGGAGCGCTGTCAAGAATTCCATATCTCAGGGCAGCTCGATATTTGTTCCGGAATTTGCCAATAATTCCTCCAATTACTTCTCTTTCAACCTCTTCCCTGTACTCCTTCTTCTTGTTTTGAGGATTTTCCATAAAAAGGCATTCAGTGGCTGCCTCCCATATGGCATCCTCTGCAACTCCCATACCCCGATTGATTCTCTCCCTCATATAACTTACATATTCCTGAAAGATCTGAGAAGTTATATATACTCTGTAACGGTCAGGAGATTTCTTTACAAGCCAGGTATCTATCTTGGCTATAACTTCTCTATCACAGCCATTTCGGCTTGCAAACTCATACATTTCCTTGTAAACTGAGGGATAGGGTACGTAACAGCTTATCCCGAACTGCAGGCGAGCATCAGCTATAAGGTCAAGAATAGCTTTCATCCCCTCGCAAAGGGATGTATATCCCATGACCTCACGTGTCTGAAGGTCCGTTAATGCTGTCGTATCCAGTACAAATCTTTGCTTAAGCATTTTTTCGAATCCTTCTGAATGGTCTTTTTACCCTTCTTATGTATTATTGATTCTTGATCAATAAAGTTCTTTGTTTCACTTCATTTCAATTTTAAATAATTTTTAATACAACTTTCTCCCTTCACAGGACTTCAATTTTCTTTTATTTATTACCCACATTGTGATTATTCAATTATTTCTTGATTAAAATCAACAATTGTATATAGTTTTAAAGCGTATATTTACATAGGGAAGTTAAAACCAGAGGCTAGAAAGCGATTCAAAAAGCTTTCTTCAAATGTTTTCTAACATCTGTAAATTCTAATGCGAAAAGTATTTCCGAGGCAACAATTAAAAAAAACAAACACAGTATTATACACAGTATTATAGTGTGTCTATTCATTGTTTGCTTTTCCGGCTCTGGGTCTATCTTCTCAAGACCGAAGCTGGCGGCTAAATGCCGGCTGGGTGAAAAACGCAACTCAATGGTGTTAAATTTACTAAATCGGAGGATATTTTGAGTGTCCGGTTTGGTATGAACAAAATTAGCTGAAAAGGGGAATACAATTGAGTGCAAACACGGAAACAATGAAGCCTCTTGCGGGCTCAGTATTGGGTTTTGTGAAGAATCCTCTGGAGAAAGGAGGCGACACAATGAAAGAGTATTGTAATATCTGTGGTCGGGAGCTTCTGGAAGACGTGCTGGTTGTAGACACCAGTATGGATATGAAACCGATAAAGTTCAGAGATGTTCACGGAGATAAGTCAGATCTGATATGCATTGAGTGTGCGATTGATTCTGTTGAGAATCCTCCCTTCATATGCTCGAGATGCGGTCAACCGATTGAATTTCACGAAAAGTTCTATGTTTTTAGAGAAGCAACCACAAAGCCGGGTGGTCCAGTAGTAGATTTCAAAGAAACGTGCCTTAATGATAAGTACATATGTTGTGAATGTTTTAAAGAGATTATGA
>CAZCKG010000224.1:0-4312 GCA_964498825.1 uncultured Methanosarcinales archaeon | reverse complement strand
AATACTTTTTAAATTTTGCTCAATTATCTCTTCGAAAGCGCAGGATGAAAATAATTTTTGATGTACGTAATCTGCAACTTTCTTACAAATCTTCCTCAATATATATATAGGATAAAAGCATACTCAACTATAGTGAGCTTTCCAATATATGAGAATATTTGGATAGTTAAAAAGCGAAAATTATCTTGAATTATTCTCTTTCTCCCTCTATTCTGTCCTTTTTTTGCAATTACTTCTCAAATTATGTCCCTTTTGGGTCATTTTCACTCTCTGTTTCGGCAAGTCTTAAATATCAATCCCTATAAGATTTAATATAATGAACGCTGCCCTGGACAAACCTGCTGTATTTATCTGCCATTGCAGTGGGAATATTTCCGAACACATTGACATCAGTTCTATTAAAAAAACCCTTAAGGCAGAAGGGGTCTCGGTCTTCGATTACGAGTATCTCTGTTCGAGCGAGGGACAGGCCCTGATCAAAAACAAGATTTCAGATGGGAACCTGAATCGGATAGTTATAGGCTCGTGTACTCCTTCCAAACATGGTGCTCTCTTTAAAAAGTGTATCCAGGAGGCAGGACTTAATAGAGCAATGCTCGAAATTGCAAACCTCAGAGAACACTGTGCCTGGGTTCATCCAGATAAAACTGAAGCTACGGAAAAAGCTCTTTCACTTCTTCAAGGGAAACTCAAACGTCTGGAAAATAGCCAGCCACTCGACGAAATAAAAGTGAGTATTGCTCCAGAGGCACTTGTAATTGGAGGAGGAATTGCAGGGATCACTGCAGCAGTGAATCTTGCAGATAGTGGAATTTCCACCTACCTGGTCGAGAAAGATTCCAGTATTGGTGGAAATATGGCAAAAATAGGCAAGGTCTTTTCCCCAGATAAACTTGCGGAAGAGTGTGCAATGTGCTCACTGAGCCCTCTCATGAATGATGTGGTCTCTAATCCGAAGATAACCCTTCTGACCTGGACTGAAGTAGAACGCTTAAGCGGAAGTGCCGGAAATTTCACAGTCCGTCTCAGGAAAAAGCCAAGATATGTGAAGGATAACTGCACAGGGTGTGGAAGATGCAGCCGTGTTTGTCCTGTTCTGGTTGAAAATGAATTCAACTGTGGGGCTATGGACAAAAAAGCAATTTCTTTGCGCTTTTCTCAATCAGTTCCAAAAACTTACTATATAAACTCTGATCACTGTCTTCAACTGAATGGTGAAGTATGCGGAAAATGTGCAGATGCCTGTAAATCCGGAGCAATTGATTTTTCGCAAAAGGAAGAAATTATCGAACTCAATGTCGGTGCAGTTATAGCTGCTACCGGCTTTGACGAGTATGATGCATCCCAGAAACCCCAGTACGGGTACGGGATATTTGAAAACGTTATTACCCAGATGGAACTTGCCAGAATTCTTGGAATCAATGGTCCTACAAAAGGGGCGCTTCTCAAGCCTTCTGATTTTAGCAAGGTTTCAGATATTAAGCCAGCAGGCACCTGTGGAGATAATGGCTCATCTGATGACACCTCTGATGAGTTACATGATGCTGGAAAACCTAAAAGAATCGTTATGATTCAGTGTGTAGGCTCAAGGGATGAAAAAGAAGGTGGAAATCGCTACTGTTCCAGATACTGCTGTATGGCAGCTTTGAAGCATTCGAGCCTGATACTCAAAAAATATCCTGGTACGGAAATCACAATTTGCTATATTGATCTGCGAGCTTTTGGTTTCTATGAAAACTACTATCGGATGGTTCAGGACCTGGGAGTCCATTTTGTGAGGGGGAGGCCAGCCGACATTCTGGAAAAACCAGATAAGAGCCTGGTAGTGAGGGTTGAAGATACTCTAGACCAGAAGATAAAAGAGATTCCTGCAGATCTTGTTGTACTTTCTTCGGCCATGGTACCTTCTCAGGGAACCAAAAAGATTGCAAGTATACTTAACCTCAGCCAGGACGAAAATGGCTTTGTCAAAGAAAGACATTCCAAACTGAAACCTGTAGACAGCTCACTTGACGGAATCTTTGTCTGTGGTACTGCTCAGGGTCCTAAAGATGTTACAGATACTATTTCCCAGGCAGGGCTTGCGGCTGTAAGGGCAAAAGCCTTTATTACGGACAGTCCAAAGGCACTGACAAATGAAATTCCTGTAGTTAATCAGCTACTCTGTACAAAATGTGAGGAATGTCTTAAATGTCCTTTCGAAGCTCTTTCGCTTAATAAGAGTGGTAGAATTCTCGTGGATCCGTTAATCTGTACTGGCTGCGGATACTGCGTTGAAGTTTGCCAAAGCGGCGCTATTCAGGTTGCAGGTTTCACTAAAAACCAGCTAAAAGCCGAAATTGAGGGCATACTTAACGAGGGGGACATGCTCGGCTTTGTAAACGGCGGGATTGCATCCCTTACCTGTGATAACATAGGGAACAGCGTACTTACCTATCCTTCAAATGTCAAATTAATCAAAGTACCCACAAGTTTGGTGCTGGATAAAGAATTATTACTTCATGCCTTCAAACACGGGGCTTCTTCAGTTATGTTTATAGAAGATCCGCCAGACAGCCCTAAAGCCGAAATCATATATCCCTTAACTGTCAGGCACTTCGAGAAGTTGAAAAAGGAAATGGGAGATTCAGGAAAGAAACTCTATTTCAAAAAAGCTTATGTTCCAAATACTAAAGGGCTTGCAGGAGCTTTTACTAACCTTGCCCGGGAAGGAGAGATGATTAGATGATACCCTACGTAAATGAATACGATACCCCAGAATGTAAATCCCTTGCAGAAACCGCAAAAAAAAGCATCCGGACTCCTGCTTCTCTGGGGCTTGACCGTTGCATTCAGTGCGGAGCCTGTACAGCCTCCTGTCCTGCGGCCCGTTTTACAGATTACAGCCCACGCCAAATTGTAAAGAAGGTGCTGGAGAACGATCATAGTATACTCGAGTCCGAAATGATCTGGTCATGTTTCTACTGTTATTCCTGTAATGTACGCTGTCCCAGAAACAATAGTCCCGTAACAATAGTGCAGGTACTCCGGCAGATGGCTATTAACGAGGGTATAGGGGTTGAGAAACTTGGCTACTTTGTTGAGATTGGAGAATACCTTGCTGAGAATGGGGCAAGTAAAGTTCCGGGTGCTGGTATAAAGAATATGGAAAGAGACCTTGGAGAACGCTGGATCAAATTCAAAAAGAATCTCGAGCCAATCCGTGAAGAGCTTGGGCTAAGTGCCAGAGATGTCAGAAATACCCATGGAGAAGTTCAGGCTATTCTTGAGAGCACAGGGTACTTTGAAAGGGAAAAATGGATAAAAGCAAAAATACAGGAAAACCACATTAATCAGCTCCTGAAAAACCGTTGTGCGAAAAAAGAAGGTAAACGGGGAGATTTAGGCTTTGAAAACGATAGAGAATATACCAGACAGGCGGCTCTTATTATTTAAAAGCTGCATGGTCGGGCAGGAATACCCGGGAGTGGAAACTTCCACTCGTTACGTGTTTGATAGGCTTGGAGTAGATTACACTATAAATGACGAGCAGTCCTGCTGCACAGGAATAGGACATTACACTGACATCTTTGAAGGGCTAACTACAACAGCTATTGCAGCCCGAAACTTTGCAGTTGCTAAAAAATGCGGATATCCGAATATAACTTGTCTCTGTTCAACCTGCTATGCCATAAACAAGGAAGCCTGTGAACTTCTTAATACCAACACTGAAGTCAGGGAAAAAATTAATTCCATCTTCAGAGAAAAAGGTTTTCATGATCTTGTTTACGAGAAAGACGATATGGATCCGAGAGCAAACTTCTACCATGCAGTCGAGATCCTCTTAAGTAAAGCCAGCCAGATTGAAAAAGAGAAGAAGATTGACTTCTCAGGCGTCAAAGCTGCCGCTCACCATGCTTGCCACTACTATAAAGTCAAATATCTGGATGTTCTCGGCAACCCTGAAAACCCTCAGCTCATAGATACCATAGCTGCAGCCTGCGGGGCCGAGCCTGTACGCTGGTACGAGGACAGAACTCTCACCTGCGGGATGGGTTTTTCCCAGCTCCATCTTAACAAAAACACCTCTCTTCAGGTCACAAAAACAAAACTCGACAGCCTCCAGAGAGCTGGCGTAGAACTTATGATTCATATGTGCCCGAACTGCCATATTCAGTATGACCGTTATCAGCCAGTTATAGAAAAAGAATTTGGGGTAAAGTACAAAATGGTCCATATGAATATTGCCCAATTCGTGGCTGTCTCCATGGGTGCTGATCCTTACAAAGTCTGTGGTTTCCATACCCATTCCGTGCCTCTTGAAGAATTTCTG
>CAZCKG010000223.1:0-4319 GCA_964498825.1 uncultured Methanosarcinales archaeon | reverse complement strand
TCTGAAAATAACTACTCTTTCATATTCATTAACCATTTTTATTGACTGTGAGATTATTAATAATACAATTATTAATACAGGAAAAGATACAGGAAGCGATAATTGACTGGCAATAACATCCATACATTTGTAACCTCTTGTTTCATTAATATTTATCTTATACTTAATAATAAATAAGTATCATTTCTCTAGAAAATCACATTGAAATTTTGGAGAATAAATATTATACAACTTCAAAGAGTTGTAGTTTAGTATCTCTCTGAATATCTTTAAAGCTATCTAATAACTTTCATATTCCGGATTTTCTGTGAACGGTAGTTTTTCGGCTTTTTGAGAAACACTTTAATAAGAAGTAAATTTTGGATCTGCACATATTGGCTTACTATGAGAAACTACCAATTATGTTCAGAACTTAATTCTGATAAATCTGGTCTCTGAAAATACTTATATCTAGAGTAATATAAATACAAAACAGGAAAAGTGGATGGACAGAACAAGAAGGATCACAAGGATGCCATTTTCGGGCTAGATAAAGCCAGCCAGTTCATCAGTATACGTTGAGATTAAAGAGAAAAAGGTATTGTCAGGTTTAAAACTTTATCCTGAGCAATAAGGAACTGTATAATAAGAAAACGCAGGTTCGGAAGAACCACTGGTGTTGATATTAATGAGTAAGGAATGCCCAGATTGCCACGGACGTGGCAATGAAATTATTTCAACTGAGGTCTGCCCTCAATGTAAGGGAAAAGGCAAGTCAAAATCTATTGATTTGATGAAATTTTCTGAAAAAAACATTGATAGCTTTTTGAAAAATAGTACTGCATGTGAAAAATGCAAAGGTAAGGGAGTTATTGAAACGACAAGAGCCTGTGAAACCTGTCAGGGACTCGGGAAGATATACACCTGCAAGGTCTGTGGGGCGCATATTTCTGATCCAGAGGATGCGGATGAAGAAATCTGTAATTCATGCTCTCGTTCTCAGTATGTGTATGCTCTCGATGAATCCTGTGATCTTAAGGATGTAGAGGCAGGAAAACTTTACCATGGTATAGTAAGCAGTATAGCATCTTTCGGCGTTTTTGTAGACCTTAATCCTCATGTAAGGGGGCTTATGCACTCCAGCAATATTGGGACTCAGCCTGAAGTTGGGGAAGCCGTGATCGTGCTGGTAAAAAGCGTCAAAGCCGGAGGAAAACTGGATCTAATCCCTAAAACTCTTAAAAAGTACGAAACTATTGAACTTGAAAAAGAGCTTCCGCTTAAGAATTCAGCTGAAATAGACTCAAGTATGAAAGGCAGGCTGATTAGACTTGAAGGCGAAGTCATTCAGGTTAAGCAGACCAGCGGGCCTACTATTTTCACGATTAGCGATGAAGGAGGCTTTGTTCCCTGTGCGGCTTTTGAAAGTGCGGGGAAGCGTTCCTATCCACATATCGACACGGGAATGATTGTTTCAATTACTGGAGAGGTGACTCTGAGGGATGAGCAGATTCAGATCGAAGTCATGAGTATGAAGCTGCTTAAAGGAGAAAAGGAGGAAGTTGTCAGGGCAAGAGTTGAGAGGGTAATTGAGGCAAAAGCAGCTCCTGCTGATATCCCCTTCCTGGTTGAGAGCGAGATTATGGAAAAGCTCAAACCCAGAATGATGCATGTCGCCAAAGAAATCAAAAAAGCGATTTTCCATTCGACTCCTATCATTCTCAGGCATCATGCCGATGCCGATGGAATTACCTCAGCAATCGCAATTGAGAGGGCAATTCTACCCATTATTACTGAAATTGGTGGATCGGATGCAGAATATTATATGTACAAGCGTGCTCCGTCGAAGGCTCCTTTTTACGAGCTAGCGGACGTCACAAGAGATATTTCTTTTGCGCTTGAAGATATTTCAAGGCACGGACAGAAAATGCCGCTTGTAATCCTTGTGGATAACGGGTCAACCGAAGAAGATGTTCCTTCTATGAGGCAGGCCAGAGTTTATGGCATTGATATGCTTGTAATTGATCACCATCATCCGGATGAAATAGTTGACCAGTATCTGATAGGGCACGTAAATCCTGCACATGTGGGAGGAGATTTCGGGGTTACTGCAGGTATGCTCTGTGCTGAGGTCGCTCGTATGATCAATCCCAGCATCAGTGATACAATAAAACACCTGCCTGCAGTTTCAGCAGTAGGGGACCGTTCGGAGGCACCGGAAGCTGGAAGGTACATATCCCTTGCCTCGGACCGCTATAGCCTCGAGGAATTGAAGGAAATGGCTCTGGCTCTGGATTATGAACAGTTCTGGTTGAAATTCAGCAGTGGAAAAGGTCTTATTGATGATATCCTGGACCTTGGCGATCATGAGGTCCATAAAAATCTGGTTTCCCTGCTCTGCGAACAGGCAAATACCATGATTCAGGATCAGCTCGAGACCTGCCTCTTCAATGTCAAGTCTCAGAAACTGGCAAATGGGGCTATTATGAATGTAATTGACGTTGAAAACTACGCCCAGAAATTTACCTTCCCGCCACCAGGAAAGACATCTGGAGAAGTTCACGATGTGCTTACCAAAAGATATCCAAACCAACCTGTGGTTACCTTAGGATATGGTCCTGACTTTGCGGTCATCCGTTCAAAAGGAGTTCTTATGAATATCCCGAGAATTGTCAGGGAGCTCAGGGAAGAAATGAAAGGCGCAGGTGTCAGTGGAGGAGGACACCTTGTCGTAGGGAGCATTAAGTTTGTAGAAGGAATGAGAACTGAGGTTTTGTCAAAGCTTGCCGAAAAAATAGGATCTACAGAAGTAGAGTATTAAAAGGCTTTAATAAGCCTCTTTTCCTTCCATCATTTTGCCGTATTTACTATATAAAAAAGATACTAACTTTTTAAATTTGATTTAAGTCTCAAAAAAGGTATAAATTTTGGAAAAGCCCTTCTATTGAAAGGCTTTCCGTATAATAAGTTGTCTGATTTTAGTTATCAATTTATATTTTCAGTCCAGACGCACAATCTTTACGAGTGACCGGATAGGAACATTAGCAATCGTATCTGCACCCTTTTTGTCTACCAGAACCACTACAGCCCTTGGCTTTGCATCCATTTCTCTTAGCTGCTCAATTACTTCCATGGTAGTGGAACCTGTAGTAATGACGTCATCTACAATTACGCAGTTTTTGCCTGCGACAGTTCCAAAGTTTCTGCTTATGGTTCCTTTGTGGCCAGGCTGAACTACATCCTGTCCCTTACGGGAGTGATAAAGGGCAAAGTCTGCTCCCAGTTCGTTTGCCATCATGCTTGCAAGAGGAATACCACTCGCAGCAACACCAACGACTACATCCACTTCGGTATTTGATTGTTCCAGGACCTCAAGCACCATATCGCAGAGTGCAAGAGAAATATAGTGGAGACGTGTAGCACTTTTTCCTATACTGCTCCAGTTTACGGAAATATCCTTTGGAGCCGGAGCTGTTACTTCTTTTTTCGAACGGGTTAAAAGCCAGGTTACTGTTTCTCTTGAAACGTTGAGTTCATCGGCAATCTGGCCGGTAACAAGCCCGTTGCTTTGCAGTTCCACAGCTTTCTGAATTAAATCTTCTATATTCTTCATGTCTCCATTCCCACCTGAAATTTTTTCAGGCCGTATTTCGCAGCGAACTTTAACTTTATTCGACTTGCGGATCTTGCCTGAAGTACTTATTGAAAATTATATTTGTGTATTTGTTCACTCAATTAAAGACAATATTACACTATCAAGCGTTATATCTTTTTCTTCAGTTTAAGATTGCCTCTTTTCTTTTATAGTTTTTTTCCTCTTCTTTTTAAGAGGGGAACCGCAGATAGGGCAGACATCTCCTTCTTTAAATGTTTTTCTGCAACCAATACATTGCTTTTGCCAGATTATTATATCCTTAATTTTTTTCTGAGCAATGGGTTCAACCTGAATCCCAAGCTGTACGGCAACATTCTGGACTGCATAGTCATCCGTAAGCAGGATGCATTTGTCCTTATGCTCAAAGGCTTTTGCAAGGACTTCAAGGTCTGTTCTGGAAAGTTCTTCTGAATCCCTTGTATGCTCCGCCATTTCCCGAACCTTTTTTACCATTTCGGGTTCAGGCCATTCAACGCGTAATCCTCCTTCTTTTGCAAGGTCAAAACGCAGCACAGAATCTCTGCTTTTTAATTCGTCAGCAACAGAAGGGACAGTAATCATCAGCGAACTATCAAAATTACAGTTCCCCATTATAAAGACCGCTGAGTCTGCTATGTAACAGGTCATTTTCCTTCTCTTTTCTCTATTAGTATATAATCCATCCCTTCACATACTCTATTGAGTC
>CAZCKG010000222.1:0-4358 GCA_964498825.1 uncultured Methanosarcinales archaeon | reverse complement strand
AGTATGGGAATAAAACAGCCAACCACTACGGCGTTATCCTACAGTCTGTATATAATGTCGACCCTCTTTATAGAGATTCTGGAAATTACAAGTTGAAAGACGATTCCCCTTGTGTATTCCCTGAGTACGAATTAGGGGCTTACAATGGAGTTGCTTACCACGGTCCAGAGGATTGCTGGCCATCGGTCGTGATTCCTCGGAAATCTGAGACCGAGCTGAAGGCATTTGTACAGATGCTGTATGGTACGAAAGTCTTGAAAGAAGGAGAGAAGGTTAGTTACCTGAACGTTAGTAAGGAATACGATGCTTAAAATGGAAGACATCGCTGGAGAAAATCCAGTAATTTTGGTTTCTTGTTCTTCCGAAAGAAGATTCCAGGATTTTGAAAGTAGGGAAAAAAGGAGAAAGATTGCCCTTATTGGGAGTGAGGGGAAAAAATAACTTACAATTCACTTATACGACTCTTAAATTCAGGAAGAATGTTTATTATATGATAGTCATATATACTCATATTGTATCGTCTACCATAGAAGAATTAACTGATAGAAGATTTAACTAAATGGCAGGTTGATTGAAAATAAATACTTTATGTCTTATTTTCATAATTGTCCAAAAGATCTGAAGTTCTGAAAATGACCAGCATGTTTCTTAAGCTCTTTTCCGTTTTCCTTATTGTTCCCTTTGTCGAGCTTTATCTGCTCATCAAAATCGGAGGGATAATAGGAGCGTTTAACACTGTACTCATTATCCTTATTACTGCAAGCCTGGGAGCCTACATGGTAAAGAACCAGGGCCTACTCGTGCTCCGTCATATTCAGGAAGCAACCAGCCAGGGGCGTGTGCCAGGAAACGAACTCCTGCATGGACTCTTTGTATTGATAGGAAGCTTTGCCCTCATAACTCCTGGTATTCTGACTGATATTATAGGTTTGTCCATGCTTATACCTCAGATTCGGGAAATCTATGTGAGAATAGCAAAGGAAATCATAAGAAAAAAACTGGATTCAGGCCAGTATCAGATGAGGATGTATACAAATTTTAGATGATCTTCAAGAAGCTTAACGCAGAGTTATTTAGTAAGCTTGATGCAGAGTTATTTAATCAATCAAGATTTCGGTCGTGAGTATAGGTTATTGATCAAGTCCGAAAAAGCGAGTATATTTCCTTCATATTGGGAAAATGTAAAGATTCTTATGCTTGCAGTTTTCAATGACTCACTCCCACTACCAGGATTTCTACTCTAATTTTTCTGCCTTTCCAATTCAATTTTCAGATTGAATTGAACAGATAAAGCAGTAAAGGAACAAAAAAGACCGTAATTAAACCTGCTATCCCGATTGCAAGCCCGCTCATTGCTCCTTCTATATCTCCAAGTTCTATTGCTTTTGTTGTTCCCAGAGCATGGGATGCTGTACCTATTGCAATCCCTACTGCGACTTCGTCTTTTATACGGAAAAAGCGGCAGATAGCTGGACCAAAGACGGCACCGATAATTCCTGTAATCACTATTGCAACCACTGTTACTGCAGGCAGGCCTCCTATCTGTTTTGAAATTTCAATTCCAATAGGTGTGGTTACTGATTTAGGGATCAGGGACTTCGCTATGACATTATCAAGCCCTAAAAGGCTTGAAAGAATTAATATACTTGAAATTCCCGTTACACAGCCTGCACTTATGCCTGCAAGAATTGGAAGAACATTACTTTTCAGTAGCCGGATCTTTTTATAAAGGGGCACTGCAAGGACTATAGTAGAAGGCCCGAGGAAGAAGGAAATGTAGTTTCCTCCAAGGTTATAGGTCTCAAAATCAATCCTGAAAGAAAGCAGGAAAACCATGATAATAACAGAGGCTACAAGCAGAGGATTAAGGAAAGAAAACCGGATTTTCTTATACGCCAGGGTACCTATTTGAAAAGCTATTAAAGAAAGTAAAATCCCGAAAAAAGGTGTATTAAGAAACTCATTCAAAAAGTCTATATTCAATTCAGTTCACCACTTTTTCCCCGTTCTCTCAAACATGTACCTTTTTTGACTCCTTCTTTGGATCTTTTTGAGCTTCACTCAAATGAGTTTCATTTTTCCTGCTACAGCCTATTTCTGAATTTCTATTTATTAGTTTTTTAACGATTTCTACTGTAATTCCTGTTACAACCAGAATTATTATGGTAGAGATAAGGGAAATTTCAAGAATTGAAGTCCATTTTCCCTCAAGCAGGGAAAAAGAGGTCATAAGGCTTATTGCTGCAGGAAGAAAGAAAAAAGCCAGATTTTCAAGCAAAAAATCACTAATTCTATCTATCATCTCAAGTTTAATTATTCCCATATATAGTCCGAAGAAAAGCAGGAGCATTCCTATAACATTACCTGGTATTGGCAACCCCAATGTTTTCTGCATCAGTTCTCCCAGGAAGTATATACTCAGAATTATCGAAAATTGCCTTAGCAAAGTTTGTTTTTCCTCCATTTAATTAGAACGGGACTACAAAACGACCATATAAATAACTTTCCCGATACCAAACAATTGTCTATGTTACAGGTTTTAGTAGTCAGGATAGAAGGCAAATAGTTAATCACATCAGTTAATCACAATAAATTCATATCTCGCTAACTCCTATTTTCTATGGGGGGTTTAGATGGGAGAAAAGCGTTTCGTTTACATGGATCACGCAGCAACCACTTTTACAAAACCTGAAGTGGTTGAAGCTATGGTGCCCTTTGTGAAAGAGCATTTTGGAAATCCATCTTCATTATATTCAATAGGCAGAGAAGGCAAAGATGCAGTGGAAGCAGCCCGTGAGCAATTAGCAAAGGCTCTTGGAGCTAACTCTGAAGAGATATATTTTACTTCAGGAGGAACCGAGTCCGATAACTGGGCTGTCAAAGGGACAGCCTTTGCCAGAAGAAAGAAAGGAAAACATATCATCACCACACCAATAGAGCACCATGCTGTACTTTACCCCTGCGAATATCTGGAAACACAGGGTTTTGATGTAACCTATCTTCCCGTAGATAAATATGGGCTTGTAGACCCTGCCGAGCTGGAAAATGCAATGAGAAAGGATACTATACTTATCTCGGTTATGTATGCCAATAATGAAATCGGCACCATAGAACCTATTCAGGAAATAGGAAAAATAGCAGAGAAGCACGATATCCCCTTCCATACCGATGCTGTGCAGGTAATAGGTACAGTTCCCCTGGATATGAAAAATCTTCACAGAAACGTGGATATGCTTTCGCTTTCCGCTCATAAGTTCTACGGGCCGAAGGGAATTGGGGCCCTTTATATCCGGCAAGGGACAGAGATAGACAATTACATGCATGGAGGCGGCCAGGAGAGAAAAAAACGAGCAGGGACCGAGAATGTTGCAGGTATAGTGGGGATGGGAAAGGCAATCGAACTTGCAACGGCAAATATCGAAGCGCACAATGGAAAGATAAGAAGAATGAGAGATTGCCTCATTTCCGGAGTTCTGGAAATTCCCCACTGTAGATTAAACGGACATCCTGAAAAGCGTCTTATTGGGAATCTGAACTTCAGTTTTGAGTACATTGAAGGAGAGTCCTTACTTCTCATGCTCGACGAGATGGGAATCTGCTGCTCCACAGGCAGCGCCTGCTCTTCAGGTTCTCTTGAACCTTCACATGTATTAAGGGCAATAGGTCTGCCTCCCGAAATCGCTCAGGGATCTCTTCGTCTGACTCTTGGGGATGCAAATTCCGAGGGGGATATCGATTATGTCCTGAAAGTATTGCCTGAAACTGTCGGAAAGCTGAGAGCCATGTCTCCATTTTATAAACCTTCAACTGCATGTGAAAAATGAAGAAAAGCAATAGAATAGAGAAATTTTGAGCAGTACGTAAAGATTAATTTAACAAAAAGAATCTGGGTTAAAAAATAAAAACCTGAAACGGAATGGTAAGAATCAGCTAGAAATAACAAGCTAAAATATAAAAATCTGGGTCAAAGCAAGTTAAAATATAAAAATCTGGGTCAAAATACAGAAATCTGGGGGAGTTTTTACGTATAATAAAAAAGTCATGGACCATTTCATGAACCCGAGAAATGTAGGGGAAATTGAAAGTGCTGATGGAATTGGAGAAGCCGGAAATCCTCATGGGGACCATATGAAAATATTCCTGAAAATCCGTGATGGCCGGGTTGAGGATGTAAAATTCAAAACCTTCGGTTGTGCTGCTGCAATTGCATCCAGCAGCATGGCAACAGAAATGATAAAAGGCAAAACCCTCAAAGAGGCATGGGAACTTACAAACGAAGCCGTTGCTGAGGCTCTTGAAGGCCTGCCTCCAGGAAAACTGGAGTGTTCAGTCGTCTCCAGAGAAGCTATCCATAGAGC
>CAZCKG010000221.1:0-4380 GCA_964498825.1 uncultured Methanosarcinales archaeon | reverse complement strand
ATTTCAGTCATATTCCCAATGGAACTAACTATTTCTGTCTGGACATCAGTGTAATTGTCATCAGTTACATTCTCAACCTGATCAAGGCAGAATAACCCATGCATTCCGGCATGGCCCATATTCTTCTCGCCTGGTCCCATGTTCATTCCACGGGGGCCCATGCACTCATTTGCAGGCCTTTGACTGGACAAAACTTTCTGGAGGTCGGAAGCATTGGATGCTTCGCTTACACTATTATAGAAGCTTTGAAGTTCAGCAATTCTCTCACTGATAGAATCAAGTATACTTGTTTGAACATCAGTGAAATTTTCTTCAGTTATATTGCATGCAGGAGCAATTTTTGAATTGTTTTCTGCGGCGAAAGCTCCTGAAGGAAAGATGCATAAAACCATCAACACTGCCGCAAAATGGGAAAATGATTTTAATGACTTTATTCTCATCATGTACCTCCGTTATTATTGTACATTTTTATTTTTGTCTTGCAGGCATTCGCCTGCCGACAGTCTTGAATTGTGCTGGCTTAAATATAAGCTTACTTTCAGAAATAAGGAAGCTAAATCAATTAGATTTAAAAAATAAACTTTTTTTAGGAATTATTAGGAAAATAAACCTTAAATCAAATAATTGATGCTTATCAGAGTCATTAAAGTCCATATTTCAAAACAGAAGTGACGTGTCCATTTGTCATCGCAGAATCTCAGGATGAGGCAACTTTAAATTCGGCAAGAAATATTTAATATTTAATATTTAATATATTTATCAAGTTTCTTTGAAGTATCATTTAAATTTCCTCAAAGCAGCTTTCAAATTCCTAAAGACATTCCAGGTCCTTACATAATCTCTAAAATTATTCCAATTCGATATAATCGAGAGTAGGTAAAAGTTATCTAAAGTTAATAAAAATCAGCTAATAAAAAGTTGAAACTGAGACAATAGTTCCCAGTATCTGATTTTAGAGGAAAACAGGATGTTAAAAATAAGAATTTAAGGATCATAAAGGATTAAATCTGGAAAAAGATCCTATTAAAGCATGAATAAGAAATTTAATCCTTCTATCAAACTGAAAAAGTAAGTATACTTTTATCTTTAAATTCCGATACAGAATCTTCAGTCAGGAATACATTGCTAGTCCATCCACCAAAAATAAAACTTTAAACAGTGCGGTCCGTACTGCAATATGTAAAACAGCAATAGATAGTAAAAATATTGAAGAAATCGCATCATACAAAGGCCTGCATATCAGTTCGATGTATTCCTGACTTAATCTTCATCTCTAGAGTTCAGCTATAGAATTCAGTTTAAGAGATATGAAATACATACCTAGAACTCAGTTTAAGAGATATGAAATACATATCTAAAAGTACAAATGTCTGAAAATTATGAAAGGGATAAAAATGCCTGATAACCCGGAGGAAAAACTGCTGATCCTCCAGCTTTCCGAAGATTCCAGGAAAATTGCCCGGTTACTTTCAAATGAGACCTCAATCAAAATTCTAAAACTGCTTGGAAAGAGGTCGATGTCCGCAGGAGACCTTGCAGACGAGCTTGAAGTGCGCCTGAATACTCTCAAATACAATCTTGACTCACTCCTCGAAACGGGACTTATTAAAGTGAGGCAGGTAAAATGGAGTAGAAAAGGCAGGGAAATAAAGATTTATGAGGCAGTGGAAAAGGTGATTATTCTTCTTCCAGGGAAGAAGGATACGGAAACTTCTTTCATGTTAATGAAGTTATGGCAGAATAGCCCTGAGAGTTTAGAAGGGCAAGCAATTCCGGAATTGTCGTGAAATTTATCACAAATCAAAATTTTTGCGACAATTTTATCACTTTAAAGTATCATTTTAGAGAAAGCGATTCAAAATTCACCAAATATTAAAATACATGAATCCAGAGAAAATGTACAGTCCAGAATTATACTCTTTGAATTGGATGTGACCCGTATGAAAATCAAGTTTTTATCCCTGCTCCTCATATTTGCAGGAATTATCCTGATCTCAGGCTGCGTTGATAGGGAAGCTCAGCTTCCTGATTACAAAGCTTCAGGCGATCCTTACATACACAATCTGGAAAGGATCATCTTTTATCCCTATTCTGGACTTTGGAATTGTGAAGGCCCTGAGTTGCCGGATCATCCTCACGACCTACTTCAAGGAGGGCCTGATCAGGACCCTGAGGGCACCCAGAATCTGATAGCTGCAAAGTCCCTTCTTGACAGGAATATAGATAAAGCGGAAAATATTTCTACGCGGCTTGAAGAAGGAATTCAGAATTTAAAAGCCGAAGGAGAGGACGTTAGCAGACTTGAAGCCTTATTTGAAGAATATGAACTTCATATAGATGAAGCAAAGAAATACAGAGCTCTCGCAGATACAGCTGCTGAAGAAAAAAATAACAGCTCAGTCGCAGATTCAGAATACACTTTATGTGAAAACTCAGAAAGGGAATATTTAATTGAATCTCAGAAAAGTATGATTCTAGCTGATCATGTCCTGAAAAAAATATTCTATGAGTTCCAGAGTACTATGTCTGGGAGCGAAGAGCTCAACGATACATCCCGACTAAACGCTTCAGGTGAAGGACGAGCCCTTCTCACTGGCGAGTTTGCCCTTAGTATCCACCTTGAAAATGGAGTAATAATTATACCTGAGATTTCTCCTGATTCCGAGATAGATATAAAAGGAGACTATACGTTTAAGGAAGAGAAAACGGAAATGCAGGATGAAGTGTTCGTATACAATATAGAATCTGCTGACGTAAAAATCTCTGGATCCCATAAAACGGTAATGATAGGTGGTACTAATATTTCTGTTACTGCAGATGGTGCAGGATATCTGAACTTCATAGGGAATGGAACATACAGTATTGAGGATGCAGGGAAAATAATAAAAGAAGGAAATAAATGGGGAATCTCTTTATTTGAAGAAAAGGGTCCCGAAAAACACGGAATTGATGGAAAAGATCGTGAAACGGAAACCGGACACAAAACAGGAATTAATATTGCTGAAGAGGATAGAGTTGGTCCGGACCCAAGGGACAAAAGAAGTTTTATTTAAGCAAAACTATAAACTTTCAAGAAAAAAATCACAAGAATATAAATTCCCTGGAAGAATAGCAAACTTCAAACCGCAACTCTGGATTTACTGATGGAAATGAATCTGAGGTTATACATTATTTGCATTGCTACTGTACTCGCCTTAGTTACACCTTCTCTAGCAGACAGCAACTACACTGCTACAGTTCATGGGGGAGTTTACGAAAGTGATACATTCGAACCCCTGGCAAATGCCATGGTTGAGGTAAACTCCACACCCTCTCAATCAATGGTGGCAAAAATTGGTGTATATTCCTTCGAACTGGCACCCGGAGACTACTCAATTACAGCCAAGTATTACCAGAATGGCACTCTCCTTTATTCGGGAGGAGAAATTGTCAACATTAAAGAGGAAGGAAGTTATGTGAAAGATCTCCTGCTCTTTCCCATTTATTCCGAGGCTCTAATGGACAGTTCTGCGGTTAATGCTTCCGAAGGCACAACAAAAATGAATAACTCCGATAGTTCCAGTAAAACTGAAGGAAGCGAAATCGATTCTTCGACCGTAAATTTCCTTTTAATAGCCTTCGCACTTATGATCCTGCTCACAGGTGGCTACCAGTTTTCCAGAAAGCACAAAAAAGAGGAAAAAGGTACATCTCAGGAATCAAAAGCCGGGTATTTGACCGGATCTTCCTCAAGCCCTGTAAATATACCTGAACCTTCGGAAAGAGTCTTTAATAAAAGTATTGAGCCTGAAAAGTGGCAGATTCCCCAGGCAAATCCCGAAGAATCAGTATCCGTAAAAAAGCCAGAAGCAGAACTTGATTCGCGAACTGTGGTAACAGGCGAGGTAGCAGAATCGGAGTCCAAAGTATCCGTAAAAGAGGTAGAAGAATCAGAACCAAAAATCCCGGAGAAAAGAGCGCCTGCGCGAAGGGAAGAGGAATATCTGGCGCAGGACGAAGAACTTGCAGGACCTGAAACAGAAGATAACGAAATAATTGTTCTTGAAAAAGCTGAAGATGATCCGGAGATTGAAATTCCTGCTCAGGAAATCGAAGCTCCTGTAGCTCCCAAAAAGAAACTCCCTCTTCCTTCAGACCTCCAGGAAGTCATGGATATAATCCGGGGCCAGGGAGGCCGGATTACCCAGAAAGACCTTCGCAGCAAGCTGCGGTATTCTGAAGGAAAAGTCAGCCTCATGCTTGCAGATCTCGAAAGGAGAGAACTTATCGAGAAGTTTAAGCGGGGGCGTGGAAACGTTATAATTGTGAAAGATGAGGAACGCTAAACTCAGGAGCTTACATTCCTTATTTTTTCTCATCTTATTTCAGATTTACATATAC
>CAZCKG010000220.1:1372-4403 GCA_964498825.1 uncultured Methanosarcinales archaeon | reverse complement strand
CTCGAAAAAATAAGAAAATTAGTGCCAAACGTTTTTCTTCTGGAATTTAATGCCTGTCCTTACTTAGGACTCTCTTCCACATTAACAGGAATACCCGGCTCCTTGACACTGATTTCGGTTCTTAGAAAGATAGCGGAAGAAATTACATCTACGGCTTTTGAATATAGAATGGTGAACATATTCCAGAAGAGAATAGGAATTTTCAGCCATAACACGCATTAAATGGCTAAGTATAAAAAGAGTATACTGATTTTTCAATAAAAAGGCAGGGAAAACTATGGATATGTCAAAGTACACATGTATTTTCAAGACAGAGTCTGAAAAATATATCATAGAATTAAACGATTCCCTGTTAGCACTCGAAAAAGACCCTGAAAATATAGAGCAAATAAACACGATGTTTCGTACAGTCCATACATTCAAAGGTATGGCTTCAACGATGGGGTTCAGGGAGATCGTTAAGTATACCCATGAAATGGAAAATCTGATAGACAGCCTTCGCACTAAAGAACTCATGCTCAATCCTTCCTTAGTTGACATCTTTTTTAAATGTCTGGATATCCTTGAGGAGCTTGTAGAAAAGGCCTGTAATAAAGGAAATGAACTCAAAGAAGGAAAGAAAAATACCGATGACACATTTGAGCCCGATCTTGAGCCCTGTGAATTATTGGAAGCTTTAAAAGATTTAAATAATTTTCCTAGAGAAATCCTTTCTCAAAAAAAAGAGAATAATCCCCTAACTGTAGTTGTAAAAGATTGTCAAGAAAAAACTTGTCAAGAAAAAAATTGTCAAGAAAAAAGCTGTCAAGAAGAAAAAATTTCAGAAAACGATGAAGAAGCTGAAAAGATCGTAAGAACTCCAGAATATGTACATGGTGCTACTCTAAATACTTCTTCGAAATCAAAACTTAAAGTAAATGATATCCAGAGTTTAAGAATCAGCACAGAGCAGCTTAATGAGATGATGAATCTTGTGGGTGAGCTCGTAATTAATATGAGCAGAATAAATGAACTTATAGGGAATCTGAAGTCTAAAGAACTTGAATGTGCACTTTCCGAATCATGTAAGCTAACGAGAAAACTCCAGGAAGAGGTAATAGAGGCAAGGATGATACCCCTTGACAAGATTACCCATGTCTACCCTAGAATGATAAGAAATCTTGCTAGAGTGCAAAATAAGAAAATTGATTTCATAATCAAAGGAGAAGAAATTAAGCTCGATAAGACCATTCTGGAAGAGATAGGAAGTTTTCTGGTGCATCTTTTGAGAAATGCAGTTGACCACGGAATCGAACTTCCCGAGAAGCGTAAAGAACTCGGAAAAAAAGAGACAGGTACTATAGTTGTTACTGCTTCAAGACAGGAAAACTTCGTTTTAATTAAAATTGAGGACGATGGCCGTGGAATAGACACAGAAGAAATTCTGAAGGCTGCATTAGAAAGAGGACTGATTTCAAAAGAAGAGACCGAACGGCTTCATGAGAAAGAAATAATGCAATTAATCTTTACTCCCTGCTTCAGTACTGCCAGCAGAGTTACCGATATTTCAGGAAGGGGAATGGGGATGGATATTGTGAAAAATCGGATTGAATGCCTTGGAGGATCGGTAAAAGTCGAGTCAAAACCAGGCTTTGGATCCAGTTTTGAATTGAAATTACCTTTAACCGTTGCCCTTTATCAGGCTATGTTGATAAAAGTCGGGGGAGAAAGATATGCTATTCCGTTCGCAAATATAGTAAAAAATATAGAAATTCAGGCAAGAGAAATCAGAAATATCGAGGGAAAAGAGGTTATTTTTATAAATAATAAAGCTCTCCAACTCCTTAATTTGCAAAAAATATTTCAACTGCCTGTTCAGAAAGATGCTCAGAAGAATAAAAATATTGTCGTAGTCATAGTAGAAAAATCCGATCAGGAAATTGGAATTGTTGTCGATAAATTACTTGGAAAGCAGGAAATAATTGTGAAAAATTTCAAAAGTAAACTCCTTGAAAATACAAGAGGTTTTACAGGAGCAACAATTCTGGGAGATGGAGATGTAATCTTAATAATTGATATTAATTCTCTCACCTAATACCATTAAGAGGATACGGAAAACAAAAATAAAAAGGAAACGAAAAAGAATGGAGAAAAGGGCTGCTGGTGAAAAGATGAACAGTAGTTCGATAAGCAATGATTCTGCTAGAAAAGCAGACAAAGAAATAGAAGCAGATAGAGTTCTTGAAAAAGATCCTGAATACGAGCTGTTAAAGAAATTCATCACTGAAAACATTGGTTTTAACTGTGAATACTATAAAGAGGCTCATTTCAGGCGCAGAGTTAACGTACGTATAAGAGCTACCAATTCCGAGAGTTACGGTGCATACTTGAAGCTTTTAAAAAAAGACCCTGAAGAATATGGGCGCCTGGTTGGAACACTTACTGTAAATGTAAGTGAGTTTTTTCGAAGTCCAGAAACCTTCAGGATAATAGAAAAAGAGATTATTCCTTTTGTTGTCAAATACAGGTCAGAATCATTGAAAAAATCAATTCGAATCTGGAGTGCTGGCTGTGCAGCAGGGGAAGAAGCCTATTCCCTCGCTATTCTTCTTCATAAGGTTCTAAAAACTGACTTCAATAATTATAGAATAATAATCACAGGTACGGATATTGACTTCCAGAGCCTTGAGAAAGCAAAGAAAGGGATCTACAGTGAAAGTTCTCTCAAAAACATTGACGTGAGTATAAAAGGGCAGTATTTTCTAAAGCAAGGGGAGAAATATCAGATAATTGATCATTTAAAAAAAATAACGCATTTTAAGCAGCAAGATCTGATCTCAAGCCCTGAAATAAATCACTTTGATATCATAATCTGCCGAAACGTAATGATATATTTTAAAAAAGAATTTCAGGAACAGTTACAACTTAATTTTTATCAGGCTCTGGAAAAAGGGGGCTTTCTTGTGATAGGAAAGGCAGAAACACTGCTTGGAACCGCAGCCTGCTTTTTTAAACCGTGCAACTCAAAAGAACGCCTGTATATAAAAGAAAA
>CAZCKG010000220.1:0-1272 GCA_964498825.1 uncultured Methanosarcinales archaeon | reverse complement strand
ACTTCTTTATTCAGACTTCTTACTTGATAATTTTGACTTTTTATCTTTTCTCTGAAAAATTATATATTTGATATAAATATTATAATTGACAATAATTTAATCCAATTAATGAATCAGAAAATGAAAGTAACATAAAACTTTAAGTATATACCTAAATTGAGTATACCTAAATTGAGTAATATTTTGGTTAAGTGAAACATTCTGAAAAGGTTGAAAAGTCTAAAAAGATTAAAACCGAACATCTTTGAACTGACGTAAACTTACTGTAAATTAATTATAACAATTAACCCAAGTAACGAGGGGATTTTTATAGAAATCAATGGAGTAGAAATTGAAGATACGTATGCAGAAGCGTTTTCGATCAAAATCGCAAGAGTGCTTATAACAGCTGTTACCAAGCGCTGGGCCCTTGTGGCAGCTACTGAAGCCACAGGCTTTGCAACATCAGTCATAATGTGTCCTGCTGAAGCAGGAATTGAAAGACTGGCAAGTCCAAGTGAAACCCCTGATGGAAGGCCTGGTGTCTATATTCAGATCTGTACTTTCAAATACGAAGCTCTGGAAGAGCAGCTGCTTGAGAGGATTGGACAGTGTGTCCTCACAGCCCCTACAACTGCAGTTTTCAATGGGCTTCCTGAAGCTGAAAAACAGTTTAACGTGGGTTTTAAACTTAAATTTTTTGCAGACGGCATGGAGTCCGAAACCCAGATTGCAGGCCGGAAGATATATAAGATCCCTATCATGGAAGGAGACTTCCTGACCGAAGATAATATTGGAGCTGTAGCTGGCATTGCAGGTGGAAACTTCTTTATATTCGGTGATTCACAGATGAGCGCCCTGACTGCAGCTGAAGTAGCAGTTGATGCAATTGGAGAACTTAAAGGCACAATTACCCCCTTCCCTGGTGGCATTGTTGCTAGTGGCTCTAAGTCCGGAGCAAATAAGTACAAATTCCTGAAAGCTACTGCAAATGAAAAATTCTGCCCTTCCATAAAGAATAAAGTTGAAAACACTGAAATTCCGGCAGACGTCAATGCTGTTTATGAGATCGTTATTAACGGGCTTGATGAAGAAAGCATAAAAGCTGCCATGAAAGCAGGAATTGAAGCTGCTGTAACAGTCCCAGGAATTAAGAAAATTTCCGCAGGAAACTACGGTGGAAAGCTCGGAAAATACCAGTTCAAACTTCATGAGCTCTTCTGAGCTCAATAACTCCTTTTTTATTTAGCCCGTTACTCTTCTTTTAGATACTTTTACATATTAGTCAACCTA
>CAZCKG010000219.1:1232-4407 GCA_964498825.1 uncultured Methanosarcinales archaeon | reverse complement strand
TTGGGTTAATTATAGGAGCTGTTTGTAACCTGCTCTTTTGCATCTGGAACTGGCACTATCTGGATAACGCAAAAAACATAGGACAGAAAATTAAGATGAACAATAGATTTCCAAAATGGAAAGCTGTAAATCAAGTACTCTCTTTAGTATTGCTTTATCTCTTGTTTACACAGTCTAACTGGGAACTCTTTGTGTTTTTTAGTTTTGCATTTTGTTTGATAACTCTATTTTATTTCTTTAATTTTGATTCATCTGGCTTGGTAGTATTACTGTCCTTAGGTTCATTTCTTGGTTGGGGATACGTTATGACTTTTCTATCCGGCTTTTGTTTAACAGCTTTTCTGTATTACCTTACAGATGTATTCTGGGAAAAGAAGAATGGGAAAACAATACTTATGTACGGACGTAAAATGCCAGGGATCTACATTGTAAATGCGGGAGAGGAGTAATGGTCATGACTCTGAAATTTATAAAAAAGCTGGCGGGATGGTGTCCAAGCTCAAAGACGATTGAAGCTAGGCTTAAAAATAATCCTTTTTATTTTGAAGAATATTCTCAATCCAAAAGGGAAAAAGACAGAAACTCTAAGGTCCCGAGCCCATTTTCCAGACTTGACGCTCGACTCTTTCTGCCAACACTTTTTTTGACCCCATTTTACATAGTTATGCTGTTTTTAAAGGGTGTAAATTCAGAGTTTTTCTTTTTGGGCGTTTTGTTTTCTTTGCTGATAAATTCGCTTTTCTGGAAAAAGCAGATACGTGAGTACAATGCCGCGGCAAAAAAACCCACTGTTCGTTATGTCTCTAAAATAGTACTCTTCTTTGTTTTCTTATCTCTAATTTGGTTTTTGATTCTTCCCCCTCTAGTTTTCTTGTCTTATACGCCTCCTTCTATTAACTCTCAGTCAATGTATTCTTTTATTGCAGGAGCTTGGATTCTTACTATGTGGGGAACCTGTTTTCAGCTATTTTATTGGGAGAAGAAAAACCACATGAAAGTTTGTATACTAAACGAAAAAAGACTCCAAAAAACGTATACTGTTGGGGAAAAGGAGTGAGACTTATACTCCGGGAAGCCCAATTTATCAAAAAACTAATGGGTTGGTGTCCTAACGCCAAAGCACATGAAGCCAGACGGCATGTTAGCTTTGAGAATTCTGATTCTAATGTTCCGGATAGAGCAAGAGGAGATAACAACTGTTTAAAGAACCCGGGATGGCTCTGGAAAAAAAGTAATCAGATTCTTCTATTTGATATTTTTCTAACATTTGTGTATCTCCTTATGGTTAATCTGATAGGCTTAAACCTGTTTTATTTACTTGCCGGATTTTTTGTGGCCCTATCTCAGTTAGTATTACAGTGGAAGAAGCAGATACAACGGTACGATGAAATTGCGAGAAAAGCTATTATTCGTTATGCTTCTAAAGAAAAATATCTTCCAGGTTTGTTATTCATAATTTTGGTTATTTTGTTCACATTCTTTTTTACAGTTCTTTCCCATATGTTTAACTTTGGCTGTCCATCGGTATCGACATTTTATCTTTCAATTCTTTGGTTTTTTATGTGGGGCTTCTATTTCCAGCTAATTTATTGGGAGATGAAAAATCATATGAAGATTTGTATAATTTTTGAAAATAGCCTCGAAAAGATATATGCTATTGGGGAAAAGGAGGAAGAGTTTTGAGCCTTAGAACCGAATACATAAAAAAGCTTATGGGCTGGTGTCCCCATGTGAAAACCGCTGGAGCCGGCCCCCGGCTCAGTCCTGATAATTTTGAAACAAATGATCAATCGCAAGGAGAAAAAACAAGAAGTCCGATTGTTCCAAGCCAGCATTCCAGGCTTGATACTCAACTCTTCCTGCTACCATTTTTCTTTATTCCTATTTATATAAACTTGCTATTTCGAAAAGGTATAAATACAGAGGCTTTTCTTCTAGGCCTTTTATTATCTTTACCGATCTATTTGCTCGGCTGGAAAAAGCAGATGCATCAATACAATGAGGTGAAAGAGAAACCTGTTATTTCTCCTTTTTTTAGAAAAATATTCTTCTGTGTTTTTTTATTCTCATTTTTGGGTTTTAGTTTGCTCATGGCTTTCTTGCCTTATATCTCGTCTCATACGGCTCATCTTTTTAACGATCAGATGCTGTGGTCTTTCTTTTCAGGAACTATGATTTTGATGTGGGGCTTCTATTTCCAGCTAATTTACTGGGAGAGGAAAAACCATGTGAAAATGTATCTGAAAAGAGAAAAGGGACAGCAAAAACTGTATGTACTTGGAGAAAAGGAGTGAGAACTGCGAATCGGGAACTCAATATTATCAAAAAGTTAATTGGCTGGTGCCCGGTTTGCAGGAAAATGGCACAGCAAACAAAACAATTCCGTTCCTTTGCAAATTTGACCCCGATTTCCGGAAAAACAGGGAAATTCTCGGAATTCCGAACCTCAAATGTACTTTTTTCTGCAAATAACACTTTGTTCTTGATATATTTTATGATAAGCTTCCAACTGCTCTTGCATCTGAAGTCTCCAGAGGATACTTTTCTCTTTCTGGCAGGTCTTTTTCTATTCAACGTTTTTTGTTACTTTTTGGTTCTCAGGACCTTCAAAGCAGCAGTTCTGGTTGATAAATATGGAATTCACTTTCAAGCCTTCAAACTGAATAAATTTGATCTATATTGTAAAGATATTGAAAGCGTAACATTATACAGGCTCGAAAAACGTTCTAAGAATATGTCCTTTCTCTTGAATATTGGAGAAATTATTTTTTGTGTCTTCGTATTCTATCTGGTTGCAGTAAAAGGAGAATGGAATTTACTTTTGTTCTTGATCTCTTTACTCCTTCTCATGTTGTTTGCGGAGAGGAAGCAAAAATCTCGATTTAATTTGAATACGTAGCTGTACATCAAAACCAAACACAAAAAATGGTATGAATGGACTTCTTACTATTCCTTAATCACGGATGAAACCTCGGCTGAGGAGATTAAATCATCTATTGAAAAATATATTGAAAAAAATAGTGAAGACTTATAAAATGGTTTTTTGAGATTTTAAAACTGATGGCTGGTGCCTGATGAAAAACTCTTTGCACAACAAAGTCCAGGGCAATTACTTATTAAATTTTGAATCAAAAAGAGACTGAATATAATGCAAAAACAGAGGAAAATTAAGAAT
>CAZCKG010000219.1:0-1132 GCA_964498825.1 uncultured Methanosarcinales archaeon | reverse complement strand
ATTTTGAATCAAAAAGAGACTGAATATAATGCAAAAACAGAGGAAAATTAAGAATATCTGGAACTTTAGTTCTCCTAAGACTGGAAGTGCCTGGAGAAAAAAGGACAAACTCATTATTTTAAACTTTTTATAAGCTCATGCCACCTTTTTTCGTCCACAAGTTTCTGGGTTTTGAGCATCTTTTTAAATTCATCGGCACTTCCATCGCCGCCTTTTCCCTCAAGTATATCTTTTAATTCTATTGCAGCCCGCAAAAGTCCGGTTGCTTCTTCATAGAGTTCTTCAGCTTCTGTCTTTGTAAGTTCTTCGATTTCCAGCAGTTCTTCATCTGCCTTGGCCCTTTCTTTCAGTTCTGGGATAAGATCCCTGATTCTGGCGGTTTCGCTTGAACTGAGCGACTCTTTTTCTTTCAGCTCCCGAATTAGATCTCTCAGTCTGTACTCCTGCCCATCAATTTCTACACTTTCGGGGATTTTCTTTCCTGCCCAGGCAAAATCACTCCTGAGGCTCCAGAGGAATTTATTTCGTTCCTCATAACCAAGATATCCTTCATCTGCTTTTTCTGTTGTTTTCTCGCTTTTCAGCATGAAGTTTTCCCCTAAAATCATTTTTCTTTTATCGCTTTCTCTTCTGCTCTTATTCTATTTATCTTAGCTGTAGATGTCTACCAGGAGAAAGTTGAATAAAGAATCCGGGTATTTAAAATAAAGGAAAAAATTCCAAAATAAGTACAATAACAAAATAAATACAAAAATTTTTTAAGTTTCAGAAAATTCTCTATTCACAGCAAATTTTCTGCTATATTTTCTGAAATTACGTGTTCGCAGTACAGGCAGTTGAGAGCAACTCCTTCCTCTTCAGACTGGATCACGGAAAACTTTGACTTTATGGGCTCATTGCTGTTAGAAATACAATTTGAGTTAATGCAGCGGACAATGCCTTCAACATAAGAAGGAAGTACAACATAATTTTTCTTAACTACCTCAAAATCCCTTATGATATTGATGGTAGCTTTCGGAGCGATCAATGCAATTCTGTTAAGCTCTTCGACGCTGAGTTCCTTTCCCTCTATTTTAACAACGTCTTTTTTGCCTCTGGCTCCGGGAGCATTCATAACAAAACTTATAGTGGC
>CAZCKG010000218.1:0-4413 GCA_964498825.1 uncultured Methanosarcinales archaeon | reverse complement strand
TCCCGAAAAAGCTATTGAGAGCTTTAAAAGGTACTGGGCAGGAGCTGCAGTACATGCCCTTTTCCTGAACAAAATATATACTCCAGCAATGTCTGCGCAGAACGGTCGGATAGTAGGCAAAGATGCTATTCAGAAAATGATCTGTATTTCGGACGACTCTGAGAAACATATTGATTTTGTAAAACCATACATTGATGCAGGTTTTACGCATATATACTTCCATTCGACAATCCCGGATCAAATCTCCTTTTTAGAAGCATATGGAAAAAATGTCTTACCTGCCTTAAAGAAAATGGGATAAATATTCCATTAATTTATTTTTAATGTTTATTTTTAACTGCTCGTAACTTGTTTCATATTTCATGAGTATTTTCAATTAATATCTCAAAGTCTCATGATCGAAGACATATTGGTAAGAGGGTCTTTTTCTACCTGAAAGATATGATCTGCCGAATCGATAAGGGATTCGTCGTGAGAGACTACGATAATCTGGCCTACCCCTATGCTGCGCATCATATCTATGAGTTTCAAAAGCTGCCTTATATGTCCGCGATCCAGGAAAACCGTTGGCTCGTCAAGGATCATTGGGGGAAGACCATCTCCTCGATCTCCACCAAAACCAAGTGCAAGAAGCCTGTAAATAGCACAGCGCAGGACAAGATTAAAAATAGCGCGTTCTCCACCACTGAGGAGTTTAGGCTCAAGAGGAGTGCCATCTTTTCTGTAAACTGTAAGGTTGTACTCAGGGTCAAGTTCTATGTGGGAATAGGCGTTGTTTGCATACATGAAGCCAAACATCTCATTTAAAAGAGCGGAAAGAGCCCCTATATTTCTTGACCTCATGTCAGCCCTGACGAGCATATAAGTGTTTTCAAGTTCTTCAGTATTTCTGTATACAGCTTCGAGATACAGTCTCCTATTTTCGAGAGCCTTGAGTCCATCTTTAAGTTCCCTGAGACGGTTCAAGCTGTTTTCAACCATGCCGATTTCTTTTAAAAGCACATCTTTCTCAGCAGTCGCTTGCCGGATTTTTTCTGTTATGTTTGCCTGAGCCTCTTCAAACTGGGCGCGTTTTAGCTGAAGTTCTTCTAGCCTGTTTCCTTCTAATTTCTCTTCAAGCTGTTTTATCCTTTCATTTCTTTCAAGAATCTCACGGTCAAAGAAACCGACCTTCTCCGTCAGATTCCGGATCAAAGTTTCAAGCTCAGAAATTTTGTGCTTGACGTTATCCATCCTGAACAGATTTGCCTGGACTTTTTTTGCTTGCAGGAGAAACTTTTCACTTTCCTGATGGGCTTTTTTTGCCTCGTCTTCACTTTTCCGCAGACTCTCGATTTCAAGAACCAAATTTTTGAGCTTTTCTTTTTCCTGGGCATCTCTTTCTGCAAGCTCTCCCAACTTCTCATTAAGCTCTCCAAGCCTCTGCCCGTAATTTTCGATCAGCGCAAGGGAAGTTCTGATTTTCCCGTTCAGAGCTTCAATCTCCAAAGTGTTTTCAGCAAACTTCTTTTCAAAGGCCTTTGCTTCCTGAAGCGTTTTTTCACCATCACTATGAGATTTTTGAGCTGCTTCTTCCAGGCCCTGCAGGGCTTTAATGTCGGGGAGGAGCTGACTCACTTCAGCTTCAAGTTTTTGTTTCTGGGCATTAAGGCCTTCCAGCTTAAGAGAATCTTCCTCGAGCCTGGCTTTATGGATCTTCATCCGTTCTTCGAGATCCTTAGCCCTGGCTCTGAGCTTCTCGATTTCAAGCTCGTAATCTGAAATTCGTTTCTCCAGTTTTTTTGCATCCTTGAGCCGGTTGAGCTTTTTCTCAATTTCATCCTGCTGGAGTTTTATTTCCGTGAGTTCTGCTGAAAGCTTTTCTTTCTTCTGTTCGGATTCTTCGGTTGTGCAGGCGATTTCTGACCCTTTAAGCTCCTGTCCACAGATTGGGCATTTTCCTTCTGCAAGCAGCTCCAAATTTTTGCGAAGAACCTTCTCAAGCTCTCTGATAGTTGTTTCAAGCTCTTTTTCCCGCCCATGAAGTCTATTTTTGTTTTCCTGCAAAAGCTCACTGAAGTATTCAAGGTCTTCAAGCTGTTCTCCGGTAAAACCAAGTCCTTTTAATCCTGTAAAAGCTTCGGATTTCTGCTCCTGAACCTCCAGAACTATCCTTTCGTTTCCCTTCAGTTCTTCTTCAAGAGTTTCGATCTCGGTTTTACCTTTTCTGACTGAAGCCTCGCAATTTTGAAGCTCTTTTTCAAGCGCCAGTAAGTTTATGTCTCCGGTTTCTTTTTCTTTGAAAGCAAGAGCAAGCTTTGCCGAGATTTCACTCTTTTTATCGCGCAGAAGGTGTTCCTTTTCTTCTAATTCTTTTATGACTGAAGGGATTTCCTGAGTTTCTCCAAAACCTGCCTTTGATTTAATTGCCTTATTATCTTCTTCGATTTTCCGGACATTTTTCCTGTTTCCTTCAATTTCCCCGTTTGAAGCTCCGATATCTGCTCTGCACTGAGTAAAAATGCGCTCTGTTTCAGCCTTTTCTTTTTCGAGATCACTTAAGATTTTCTTGAGGGTTTCTTCTTCTCTGAGGAGGAGAGCAAGTTCTTTTGAAATTCCATTTACCTTTTCCCTGGCAAGAAACTCTTCTTTTTCCTGCCTTAAGATAAGGGATTCAATATCAAGGGCTCCAAAACTACATTCTTCTCTGATTGTATTATTTTCCTCTCCCAGTTCAAGCAAAATTTGTCTTTGCTCATGGATTTCCCCTGATAAAGTTTCTTTTTCCCGGAAACAGCCAGCTTTGTTTTCTTGAGAGGTTACAATCGCCTGTTTCAGGGTATTGATTTCCTTCAGCCTTTCCCTGTACTCCGCAATCATAAGGTCAAACTTTTCTCTGCGGGAACTGGCAGCCTCTTTCATTTCATTAAACTTTTTCAAATCACTGTCGATTTCCTTTACCTTCTGCCTGAGCTCATTCAGTGCCCTGACAGGCTCTTTACTTTCAATATCCTCAATCTCGGCTTTCACACCCGAAATATTATTTTTCGTATCTCTCTCAAGCCTTCGGACAGCCGTTTTCGCGTTACCTGCCCTTTCCCTGTACTCTTCGAGCTTGCCAAGCTGCAGAAGGTCATCGATCATACGCTGCCTGTCTTTAGGCTTTGCATTAATAAGTACATCAATTTCCCCCTGTCGGATGTAAGCACAGTTCCTGTATGCATCTTCATCCATATTCAGAAGGGCACAGACTTCTTCGTAAGTCTTTGTGGCCTGATCGACAATGCTTTTTCCATCAGCATAGAGTACGCATTTTGAGCTTGAAGCCGTTTCATTTTTTTGAGAGTACCGAAAAGCCTGGTCAATAAGATATTCCCTTCCCAGATGCTCGAATCCAAGGCCAATTCTGGCGTTTTCAGCTCCTTTGAAAATTATGTCTGCAAGCACAAAATCCTTTGAAAGGATCTTGCTTCCGAAAAGTCCCATGAAACAGGCCTCAAGAAGACTTGACTTCCCGCTTCCGTTTACCCCGGAAATTACAGTTACTCCGTCTTCGAAATTGAAATCCAGCTTTTTATAGCTCCGGATATTTTCTATATGCAGGCTTTTAAGTTTCACAGGTAATCACCAAGGTTATACTGTCGAGGGATTGCAGGCTTTCCTTTTCCTTTTTTCTGCCCTGAATTAACTGCCCCACCTATATCCGAAACCTTGTTAGATTTTTCTTCCGGGACTTTGATTGAGTTTTCTTCAGACAGGTTATTTGCCTGTAACTCATCTGTTTTTACTTCATCTGTTTTTTTATCTCTGGTCTCCTCTTTTTCGGAGTTAATTTCAGCTCCAGAACTCGCTCCGGATTCAGAAATCATTCTAATCTTTTGTTCAGGCTTATTTAGGACTTCTTTTGAAATTTTGATCTCATTTCCAGTCTTTTCTGTATCTAAATCGGAAGCCTCACATAGAATAGCCGATTTGAAGGTATTTTTAGGGGTAGGTTCAGAAGATGCAGGTTTAGAAGATGCAGGTTCAGAAGATGCAGGTTCAGAAGATACAGGTTCAGAAGATACAGGTTCAGAAGACACGGGTTCAGAAGACACGGGTTCAGAAGATACAGGTTTAGAAGATACAGGTTTAGAAGATACAGGTTCAGAAGATACAGGTTCAGAAGATACAGGTTTAGAAGATACAGGTTCAGAAGATACAGGTTCAGAAGACACGGGTTCAGAGATAGATTCAGAAGGAAGTTCAGGTAAGAATTCGGATAATGGTTTGGATTCAGCTGCAGGTTCTGAAAAAAGCTCTGATGGAAGTTTAAACACTGAATCATGTTCTGATTCAAGAACAGAGTCAGTCACTGACCCAGAAATTTCCAGGTTCAGAGCGGAAGTTTCAGACTCGATTTTCTCTTGAGATTCAGTCTCTTCTGCGTAGTTG